>CAYSLH010000136.1:6502-12662 GCA_964431605.1 uncultured Myxococcales bacterium | reverse complement strand
GAATATATTCCAATTCCGTTCCCTTTATCTCATCACGGTCGGAGTGAAACAGGCGTAAATTGATGATGGTTTTTATACCCAGTTTTTTTTCCAGGTTGACCATTCCTTGTGATGTTGGTTGTGCGCTTCTGTAGAGGTTTTTCGATACTCGGTAGAGATTGGGCACTCCCGGCAGGTCAATGGGCTTTGCCCAGTTCGATGGTCGAGCAGATATGGATTTGGGCTCTTTGGCTTCAGTGGTCGCAGGTACAAAAACAGCGAGCGAAAGCGCTAATGGCAGTAGGGCCATGAATCCAAATGCATGTTTTTGAGGAATCTGGTTCATGAACAACCTCTCTATGGCCTCAGAAATGGACCATGCTGTCGATGCCCAAAAGTAACCCGGCGATCAAGCCGCATACCAGCAGAATCGCAATTTCTTTAATTGCTAAGATAGCAAGAATGTGTCTAGCTTCCAACATGGGATACAGCCACCTGGCATAAAACCAAGACACGAGAAACATGGAGATTACAGCCCCTCCTGATAATGGAAGCACCTCTTTGCCAAAGTCCCCTGCAAGAATGACCAACACGAATATGACTTGTGTCAATACAAAAAAAATCACCAGTACATCCAGTAGCCTTCTGAGTACTTTGCTGGTTTCAAAACCCGCATGGAAATGTCCTTCAGAAAGTATGGACGAAGGTTTTGTTTTCTTTGGCATGATAGGGGCAATCTTAGCATGACTCTTTCCAGGGTGTACGAAAATTGGACACTTGTGTAGTGATTTCGTACTCCAGTAAAAATTACTCTCATTGTATTTCAAGGATTTTTTGGAATGGCTCGTTCCTTGCAAATCCTTCTTTCGACTGTCATGGAAAGGAGGAGTACGAATGGGCGATATCAAGGATCGACTCAAGGCGGTCGCCGCAGCTTTGGCTACCATAGAAAAGCAGTTTGGCAAAGGGACCATCATGAGATTGGGGGACAAGGGCCCGGTGGATACGGTAGCCGTGATTCCAACTGGTTCCATGGGACTGGATGATGCACTTGGTGTGGGAGGAATTCCTAAAGGCAGGTTAGTGGAGGTTTTCGGACCAGAGTCATCGGGAAAGACAACCTTGGCTATTCACGTTATAGCCGAATGTCAGAAGATGGGCGGGGTTGCGGCTTTCATAGACGCTGAACATGCATTGGATGCCAGCTACGCAGGAAATCTTGGTGTTTGCTTAGACGATCTCTTAGTCAGCCAACCGGATACAGGGGAGCAGGCCCTGGAAGTGGTGGATGTACTTGTTCGTTCCGGAGCGGTGGATTTAGTTGTGGTGGATTCAGTGGCAGCACTCGTTCCGCGTGCAGAAATAGAGGGAGAGATGGGAGACAGTCACATGGGGCTTCAAGCGAGGCTTATGAGTCAAGCCATGAGAAAGCTCACGGCGCAAGTCTCCCGCCAAGGGGCCACGGTTTTGTTTATCAACCAGATTCGTCAGAAGATCGGCCTGGTATTTGGAAATCCCGAGACTACCACCGGCGGCAACGCATTGAAGTTTTATTCATCGATTCGCCTGGACATAAGGCGCATAGGCGCTATCAAGAAAAATGGTGAGGTAGTTGGCAACAGGACAAGGGTAAAAGTCGTAAAGAACAAGCTTGCTCCTCCCTTTCGTCAGGTCGAGTTTGATATTCTCTATGGTAAGGGTATTTGCAAGGCAGGTGAGTTGTTGGATATGGGGCTGAAATCAGGAATTGTGGAAAAGAGTGGTTCATGGTTGTCCATGTCCGGTGAAAAACTGGCACAGGGCCGTGAAGGTGCCAGACAGAGACTTTTTACAGAACCGGAACTTTTGAGCAAGTTGGAACAAGAAGTCCGCGAAGCCAAACAGGTCGGTTTGTGATGGTTGCCACAGAACACGTTACCGCTGACACCTTCGTGCCTACGAGGCGGATTCCCTTCCTGGTTGTTTTATCTGGCCAGCAAATGGGTAGGGTTATTCCTCTGGAGATGGGAGAGAAGATCCTGGGTCGCGGTAGGGCAGCATCCATTCGAATAGATGACAAGGGAATATCCAGGCGACATGCCGTGATCCGGAGGGAGCCGGGAAAGGTTACCCTGCAGGATCTGGGGAGTACCAACGGATCATGGTGCAACGGAAAACCTGTGTCCTGCCGTAAATTGTTGGATGGAGACAGGGTTCAAATCGGGCGTTGCATTTTGGCCTTTAGAGTAAATCGATCCGACGAAGAAAGGCTTATTCGACATCTATACGAAAGGGCCACCAAGGATTCCCTGACTGGTTTATACAATAGGACTAGTCTCATGGACAGGTTGGGCAGGGAAGTGGCACGGCATCAACGATATGGTCGAGACCTTTCGGTTGTTGTCATGGACCTGGATCACTTCAAGAAAGTCAATGATACCTATGGACATGGCGCAGGTGATGCCGTGCTGCGGGTCGTTGGGGAAGCAATTCGTCAGTGTCTTAGATCATCTGATCTTGCCGCCAGGGTTGGTGGTGAGGAATTTGTAGTTGCATTGCCTGAGACGGATCAGTCCAGGGCGAGAAACATAGCGGAGAAAATTCGTAAGAGGATCGCGTCGCTGGATGTTTCGTTTGAAAAATCACGACTACACATAACAGCGAGCCTTGGAGTTGCCACTGCTCAAAAAGGCCCTGTCAGTTTGGAATTGTTGCTCAAGAGAGCTGATGAAGCATGCTACAAAGCCAAGCGAAGCGGAAGAAACAGGATACGGGTATACGGGTTGTGAATGGCCTTTGGCAAACCAAGGGGATGGCGGGAGAAAGTCTCCACGATTGATGTCATGAAATTTTTCGTATAAAAGACCTGAGACCGGAAAAAGGTTTACTGGTCTGGGCATATTGTTGCTGTGCAGGTTGTTTTTGAATTTCCTGGTCATGGGCCTGTTGTACTGGTTTGAGATCGACTTCCTCGGCGGTCTTTGGTGCTCTGGCCACCATTTGTACATGCATGGGCATGCCGGTGGACAGAGATTTGGCCGTTACATCCAAAATGGACTCCTGGGTCAGGCGCATATTTACCAAGAGCTTGGTCTGACCTGCCTTCGCTTTAGGGAACCCGGTGATGACAAAGGCCCCGAGGAATTCATTCTCAGCGGCTTTTTGGGCTTCTCCCTGATAGATGAAGACCTCGATGGCATCTTGTGAGTCGGTGGTCGTGGCTACTCCGATTTCTTTTTCCGCTGGAAGTGAGCAGTTGGCGGGAAACAGTACCTTGAAAGTTCCGTCCGGCTGTCTGCCTCCAATGCTCATGGGAAGAACATCCAGGAGCCTCACGCTTTGTTCCGTACAAAGTGAGTGACCCATGAGAGCTGCACCACAGGCGACCACCTCGTCCGGATGAACGCCTTTGGTGGGGGCTTTGCCAAAAAAGGAACTGACCTTGCTTGCCACAAGCGGCATTCTGGTCTGGCCCCCCACCAGGATCACGGATTCGATGTCGTCTGGTTGTAAGGATGCTGCATCTATGACCTCGATGCAGACCTCTATGGTGCGATCTATGAGGTCTATGGTCAGGTCTTCGAGTTGTTCCCTGTTCAGATCACAGCGGAAGTCTTTGAACTTGCCACTCTGTATGGTGATATAGGGCAACTCTATGGTGGTTATGTTCCTGGTGGAAAGGTCGATTTTTGCCTTTTCCGCCGCATCTTTTAGTCGTTGCGTAATGACTCTGTCGCACTGCAGGATCGAGTTCTCACGGCGTTCATATTCCGACAGGATGTATTCAACCACTCGCTCATCGAAGTCAACGCCCCCAAGGAATGTGTCTCCTCCCGTGGCCAGGACCTTGAACACATCCTCGAATAGTTCCATGACAGAGGCGTCGAAGGTTCCGCCACCCAGATCGTATACGAGAACTTTTTTATCCAGATTGCGATTGAGTCCATAGGCAAGAGCGGCGGCCGTAGGCTCATTGATGATTCTTATGATGTCGATGCCTGCGATTTCACCCGCCAGGCGCACGGCTCCACGCTGGTTCTCCGTATAATATGCGGGTACACTCACCACGGCCTGGGAGACGTTCTGCTTCAGGTATTCACATGCGTTTTTTCTTAGCTCGTTGAGAATCATGGCTGAGACCTGGGGCAGGGAAAAAATACGGTCACCGATTTCAGCACCAACTTCCATGTCTCCGATTGGCACTACCTGGTAAGAAAAATAGCGGGAGATGGCTTTAACCTCTTCAGAATAAAAATGCCTTCCGATAAACCTCTTTGAACCATATACGGTATTGATGGGGTTTATGAGGAGTTGTTTTCTAGCCTCTTCTCCAATGAGCAATCTGCCCTTGTCGTCAACAGCCACCACCGATGGGATGGTGTGAAGGCCTTTTCTGGATGGGATGACTTTTGGATAGTCATCCTGCACGATGGCGACACAAGAATAAGTGGTTCCCAGATCTATGCCCATTACCTTGTCTGATTTAGGAAGTGTTCGATCTGGTTTTTCAACCTCTGGCGGCAGGCTTCTGAAATCTTCGGACATTGTCGTCCCCTCCGGTCAGCGGCATTTTCCCATCAGGCCTGTTCGCTGTCAATAGACGAAACGTCATCAACAGGCCATCGGCGGCGAATTGACCTCTTGAGTGATTATCCGCTAAAATCAGATAGATATGGTCTAAAAATGATGCGTCCTATTTGCAGGAGGTGAAAGATGGCCCATTTTCGAATCCAGGTTTTGTTTCCCTTGGCTATTTTGCTTTCGCTGTCTGTGTACGGATGCAGTGACGCGGCGACTGGTTCTGATGCGTCTGGACTGTGCAGTGCTGATGAGCAATGCCCGTTGGGGGAGTATTGCTCAGATGGAATCTGTGTCAGTGGTAGCTTGGATTGCGATGATTCAAACCCTTGTCCTGAAGGGTCGCAGTGCAGGAATGGAACATGTGTTTCAGAGGGACTCGATGGCGGGTTGGACGATGGCGATGGCGGCGACGGTGGCGATGGTGATGAGCAGACAGACCACGGGCCTGATATTGAAATAATATCACCGCCCCAAAGCGCCGGTGTCTACCAGATGGATTTCGGCAACGTCATGGTGGGGGTCATGGTGGAAAGGGACGTGGTGGTTGAAAATGCAGGAGACGAAGATCTTCGCATACTGGATCTGAACTTTGAGTCTGGCACTGACCTGGATGATTTCAGCTTGGAGCAGGGTACGGTGGATTCTCTGCCCCTGGTTGTATCGCCTGGCGAACGAGTAACCATCCCCGTCAGATACGAAGCCACCGATGCCACGACTGACCACAGCGTGTTGGATATCATCTCCAACGATCCGGATGAGGCGCTGGTAAAGATCCACCTCCTGAGTGAGTTCAAAGGAGAGCCCAAGGTGGCAGTATCCAAAGAATCATTGGATTTTGGTGATGTGGCAGTGGGGGCAAGTTCAGACCCATTGGGCTTTAGCATTTCCAACCAGGGTAGCGGCAATGCGGTGCTGAGCGTGGACGATATTCGTCTGTCTGTCATTGACAATGAGGATTTCGATTTGCATGTCGTGGATGTGGAACAGCAGCAGGTGGAGTTCCCAGCCCTTTTGAACAACGGGGACGTGCTCGATGTGACTGTAACATATCATCCCCAGATCCAGGAGTCAGATTCGGACCGGGTCTTGATAGTCAGCGATGACCCAAATTCTTCCACCGTGCAGGTAGCCATCACGGGTCGTGGCGTGGTGGGGGATGTATCGGTGGAACCGAGTCCCATAGACCTCGGGAGGATCAGGGTCGGTTCTTTTGGCTCTGCGGATATAACCATCACAAACAGCGGTGGTGCGCAGGTTCAACTCACCTCCGTGGAGTTGGTGGATACGTCTGAGTCCTGGTCTCTGGAAAGCTCTGACGTGGACCTGGCCACTTTGACCGATACACCTTATGCTCTTGATCCGGGGCAACTCATTCATGCGCAAGTTTCTTATACCGCTGATTCCGTGGGAGTCGCCACTGGTTCGCTGGTGGTCAGCCACACTGGTCCTTCAGGTCAGCTACAGGTCACGCTGAGCGCCGAGGGCTATGTTCCTGCTCACGCAACCCTCGACCCCCAACCTCCGTTGGTGTTTTCCGATGTTCAATACGACCAGGCGTCATCCACCGCAGAATCACGTACCTTGAATATCGATGTGGGAAATGACGGTGGCGAGACCCTTT
>CAYSLH010000136.1:0-6492 GCA_964431605.1 uncultured Myxococcales bacterium | reverse complement strand
TCTTCAGTGCATCTGGCAGATTCCAGACCCGAATTCACCTGGCAAAACGAACCAGTTTCCGTTTCTCCAGGCCAGCATCAACAAATGAGTATCACCTTTACTCCGCTATCTTCCGGTTCCGTAACCGACCGACTTTACCTGGATACCAACGATCCGGACGCCCAGTATGATGGTGTGGATGGCCGGGTTGCGGTGGAGTTGCAGGCCAATGCCATAGACCCTGCCATGGTGGTGCTCCCTGTCGGTGCTCAGGATTTCGGCCAGGTTTTCGTAGGGGATATGGGGGTAGTGTCGGTCACTGTACTTTCAGCGAGCCCGGACCCGTTGTGGATCTTGGGGATAGAACTTGCGGGCGGCTCTTCGTCTGATTTTTCCCTGATCAACCTGCCTGACCTTAGCGTTCCCCTCGTGGGGCAGGGAACATCAGTTACTTTCGATGTCGTATATGCACCCACTGACAGTGGGGCTGATACAGGCCAGGTGGTTATCAGCTCTTCTGATATTGGCAATTCTTTCGTTACCATCGAGCTGTCAGGCTCCAGCCCCGGCTGCCCTGATGGTTGGGGTGACTGTGATCCCAACATTCCAGGTTGTGAGACACAGTTGAACACTTTGGACGACTGCGGAGCCTGTGATACTCCTTGCAGCCTTGCCCACGCTGATTCCACCTGCGCCACAGGCACGTGCGAAGTGGCTGGTTGTATAGATCCATGGGACGATTGTGATCCCCAGTCCCCTGGATGCGAGACGGATCTTACATCCGACCCGGAACATTGTCTTTCCTGTGACAATGCTTGTTCGTTCGATAACGCCAACGCCATATGTACTGCGTCCGGGTGCCAGATGGGCTCGTGCCTGGACGATTATTGGAACCTGGATGGCTCTTCTGCAAACGGGTGCGAGTATCATTGTGTATATCAGTCTCCAGTGGATGAACCGGACGCTTCGTTTACAGACAGTAATTGTGATGGAATCGATGGGCAAATCCAGACTGCGGTTTTCGTCTCACCACTAGGGTTAGATTCCAATCCCGGTACCATGTCTCAACCAGTCAGGACCGTATCTCGTGGTATCTCGCTTGCAGCAGGAATGGGCACATCCCAGGTCCTGGTAGCGTCCGGGTCGTATTCCGAAAGCTCTACTCTCGACCTGGCCGAGGGTGTCTCTGTGTATGGCGGTTACGATCCCATTAACTGGTCCAGGGAATCAGGCAACGTGCCGGTAATTTCTGTGGCCAGCACAACCGCTGTCAGCGCCACCGGACTCGCTGCAACCACAGTGATGGAACTCGTAAGAATACAGAGTCAGGACGCTACCTCTGCCGGCCAGTCCACCTATGGCCTGTTGGCAGCCAATTCCAATGGCCTGGTGCTGCGATCCTGCGAGTTCCATGCAGGCCTGGGTGGGAACGGAACCAATGGAACGTCACCTGGTGGCGTGGCTGCCTCCGGCTCCAATGGTACGGCAGGTCAAAGTGGATGCGAGGATTCCTCTGGCTTTTGTTCCAGTTGCTCCAGGCCCCAGGGAGGAGTTGGGGGCACGTCTTCGTGCGGACGAACTGGTGGTAGGGGTGGAGCCGCAGGTCATGCGAGCGGCAATGGTTACTCCGGTTCGAGTGGAGTTGGAGGCACACCTGGCGGACCTGGTACGCCTGACGGACATGGCAACTGGAATACCCCTTCTGCCTACTGGGGTTACAATGGTGCTGACGGAGCGAATGGAACAAACGGCTCTGCTGGTTCTTTTGCCTTCACCTCCACGGGTTACGCAGTATCCGATGGATTGGGCGGCGGGCAGGGAGGCCATGGAAACGGTGGCGGAGGTGGAGGTGGCGGAGGTGGTGGGACCACTAATTGTGACTCCTATGGAGGAGGAGGCGGCGGCGGCGGAGCTGGTGGTTGCGGCGGTCTTGGTGGAGGCGGGGGATCGTCTGCCGGTGGTTCTTTTGCAGTGTATCTTTGGAACTCGAGCATTCACATGAGCAACTGTGTCCTCGTAACGGCCGGAGGCGGAACAGGTGGAGCGGGCGGGACTGGTCAATCAGGAGGTTCGGGGGGCGAAGGTGGTCACGGAAACCTCTCTGGTGCGGGAAATGGTTATGGAGGGGGAGATGAGCAGGACGATGGTTCCAATGGCGGACGTGGAGGATGGGGAGGAGATGGTGGTCGTGGTGGTTATGGCGGCGGTGGGGCAGGTGGAAGTTCCATTGGGGTGGTGTCAGGAGGGACTTCCAACCCGGACATAGTAAACGCCACGTATTCAGTCGGGTCGGCTGGTTCGGGAGGAACGTCTTCCGGTCATTCGGGGCCAAGTGGTTTGCATGTGAATACTTATAATTTTTAGACTTCTCACAAGTTCATCAAAGTTCATCATCGATGGTGACGCCGTTGAAATATTCCGGGTCGAAGCTGCTTACATCTTCATCCAGTGAGTACATACGAAGACCTTGTACCCAACTGGTGGCCAGCCAGAGGTCGGGCCTGTATATCATTCCGGTGTTGAGATAACGTTGATTTGTGCTGTAGATTATGTGTACGTCGCGTTTGTATGGCATGTCAGGTTCTCCGAATTCATCGAAGACTGCGTATCTGTAATCCAGTCCACCGGCTCCAGTGTCATATCCACCCTGGGACGAGAAGTACTTGAAGCCCACCACCTGCTCGTTCCACTGGGAATACTCATTGCCGTCGATGTCGATGAACGCCAGGAACACCACTGAATGACCGGTCCCGTTGGTCCTGTTCAAGTTGATGAACGAACCAGGCCGAAGTTGTTCGAAAGGGACTGTCATACCCATGCCAAAGTGCCTGGCTGCATCGGCCGTGCCTCCCGCATTCAGATCCGGGTTGACCCATACGTGCCCCCTAAGGTCTCCAGCCCCTAGGCGTTCAAATGACCGCTTGGGTAAAAAATCCCAAACTCCGGAATCGCCCGTGTCCTGCTCGTAGAGGGCCATGGCTGTGAGGATGACTTCCAAGGATGCTGCCACGCACATGGTCCTGGGGGGATTGGTGGCGCTTATGGGACCATAAGGTCCGTAGTCGATATCATGGGTCAGTGCCGCTGAAGCATATCCTAGTAGGCCGTAACCATTGTACAGGTAGTCTACTGCCTGGAGGATATATGAATTGAAAAGCTCATCGTTCGCAGCCTCCATGGGACGAACCGTAATATCTAGAACATAGCTGCCAACCGAAGCATCCCCACCCCCAGCATAGGTGTCGAGCACGAGGTAATATGTACCGGCATCTAGTTCAGTGTATATTTTTTTGTCATCACGTGAAATGAGTTCAAGAGGATCTAACGATGACAACAGATGCAGGTCAATGTCCACTCCATCCGGTTCAGGCGCCATTATCTCAGCCGTCATTCTGGTTGCAGTGCCGATGGTGAACTCGTAGACATACTCCGGTCCGGATTCGTTGGTATCATCCGGAGGATAGGTGTCGAACGCATTGGATGTTGCATCAGACGTGTCCCGTATATCCGTATACACGTAGTGTCTTGGCAGAGATTGCCCGTCGGCCACCAGGATGGGATCCTGGGTGGTGCCGGAATGGCTTTCTGCCATATGCACGTGAAGATGATATGGACCCGCCAGTTCAATGCCGTTGGATACGAAAGTATCCAACACCAACCAGTAAGTTCCTGGTTGGATTATCCTGGATATGGTGTGGTGGTCCCTTTCAACAAGACCGATGGGGTCGATGGAATTCAGAAGATGAAGATCTATGTCCACTCCGTCCGGTTCAGGGAAGTCGATCCAGGCTGAAAAGTTCATGGGGACCGAGATACTGAATACGTACACAAACTCCGGACCGGACTCATCCAACTCGTTAGGTGGATAGACATCTATTATGTCACTAATCGCCTCGGTGGTGTCCCGGTTGTCTTCGAAGTCTACCGGGGATTCGCAAACAGAGATTATGAAGGGAAATTCCACGGTGCCCTGCTCAGCGGTGCATGCGTCTCCGATTCCATCCTGGTCCCAATCCTCCTGGCATGGGTTTGCGTCGTCAGGGCAGTTGTCCTGTTCGTCCGTAATGCCATCTCCGTCAGGGTCATGGTCTATGGGATCATCGCAAGCGTCTCCCTTGCCGTCACCGTCTTCGTCCGCCTGATCCGGGTTCGGAACGTTGGGGCAGTTGTCTTCCGGGTCGCTGATACCGTCACCGTCCGTGTCCACAGGAGGAGGTTCGTCACAGGCGTCTCCCTTGCCGTCACCGTCTTCGTCCGCCTGATCCGGATTGTAGACAAGGGCGCAGTTGTCCAGTTCGTCTATGATACCATCTCGGTCAGAGTCATCCATGCATTGACCCTGCCACAGGATTTGGCCGTCTGCGCAAGATTCCTTGTCTTGTCCAGACGAACAACCGAGTAACAGTAAAAGTGGCACCAGAGGCAAAATCCAGCTGATATTTTTCATCCTGTATCTTCCCTGCATTACTTTATCCATCTGTAAAGACCTACTTGGGATCAGGTACGTCGTTTAGGTGAGGAGTGTGTTTGAGCCAGGAGTCATCCCTGGACGCCATCCTGATAAGGTCGGCGCAAGATGCATCATCGTCCAGTCGTTGCATCCGAAAATACGTCCTGTCTTGTTGTGGATGTATTTCGGTCTGTGTGTCATATACCAGGGTGGGGTTGGATGCGGATATCACCAGTTGCTCGTTGTTGATGGAAGACAGCCCCTTGATGTGATCGGGATCCAGGATCGTGCCATGGTAGACAGCGCTCCATCGTTGGACGTTATAAATTGCTCCTCGCAGGACTCCGTCCATCAAGGTGGTGATGGCGACATTGCCGTCTTCGTCTTCATCCCAAAACCTCGGATCATTGGGGTCGGCGTCGAAATCGTGCCTGGTGGGCAGAGGATCATTTTCCGGGTCCTCGAGCACACAACCTCTGAGCTCCGTATACTTGCTCGTCTCGAAAGCATCATTCGTGTTTGCCGAACGCAGTTGTACTCTCTGGCGCCCAATGGGCAACGATCTCAAGTAGCGCAATGGTATCACCATCCAGGCCATGTCGTCGAACGGTTCGTCCGAATCGATGAAGTTGGTAAGCTGTATATCACAGATTTTTTCTTCCAGCTCCAATGTATCTCCTGTTTTATGAGTGGCTTTTACCAGGATCAGGTTGGATGAATACGTGTTTTGCTTGTTGACCAAAGGAAGACCGAGGGTAACCACCGCGATTTCCATCCTCATACCCCATACGCCACGAAAAGCATGGGCCGGGCTGTTCGAGGGGCCATCTCCAAAATTCAGGGGAGTATTGTTTTTTGTGCAAACGCTCTGGGCACCTCCAGAGCAGATCTGAAGCCCGGTAATCGGATCTGTCTCTTTGGGACACTCACACACCCAGTTCCACCCCAACGAGCGGCATTGGCTGTCTTTTTTGCAAGTGGTTGGCGGCAACTCACCTGCAGGGATCCATTTTTCCCATCCAGGTAACAGACATTGTCCCACGGGAGCACACTCCAACTCCTGTTCTTCGAACCCCATACAGTCGTTTTCCGTGGCACATGACGGTGCGCATTTACCTTGGCATTTCTCACCGTCGAAAGGACAATCGTTTGCCGATCCACACACCGCACCAGAACTCGAGCACCTGCCGTTACAGTAAATTCCTTCTCCGCAATCCGAATGTTGTTCGCAGTCTTCGGTCCCACCCGGTTGTACGCATTCGCCGAACATGTTGCACAAGGGGCCCTTGTCCAGCAATACGCAATCAGCGCTGGTCCTGCAGTCGGACCAGCAAAGGCCCTGCGTGGAACAGTATCTTCCCTGGCCGCAATCGAAATATTTTTCACACGCTCTGTAGTTTAGTTCGTCCTGTGAAACCGGTTGCCCTACGGTGTTGCTGCATGAGATTGTTGCAACAGCAATCAATATGATCGGCAAAGCTGATGTTCGCATGTTTTCACTCCATGCATTGGCCCGCGTCGGCCGCTTTTGTGGTTGTTTCAATAAATGCCTTGTTGATCTATTCTTATTCTCAACAAGCTCCAGGAATCAAGCCCGGAGATTATTTTGTTTTGCAAGGAGGTTTTCTCATGAATACACCATACGGAAATGTGTTGCAAAACGTGTTCGTGCTTGGAGTCGTTTTTATGTTGGCTGTTGGTTGCAGTTCAGGTTCTGCTGACGGAGAAGACGTGGGACCGTGCAAGGGTGGAACCGTTTGCGACAGCCACGATGACTGCAACCGGGGTCAGTACTGTGCCGAGTCAGGATGTTGCCTGGATGGTTGTGCATATGATGATGACTGCACTGATGACAAGGTGTGTGACACCGAGACTCACTCGTGTATCTCGCAAAATGATGACGGTGGGAACCATGGTGACGCTGGTACAGACGATGGTGGCAATCAGGATGGTGGCGCTGATGCGGGAGTTGATGCTGGAGGTGATGAATTACCTGCTGATGGGCAGTGTCCTGAGACCCATGACAAGACCTTGGGCGAAGAGTGCGAGTGTGATGGACAGTG
>CAYSLH010000135.1:0-12679 GCA_964431605.1 uncultured Myxococcales bacterium | reverse complement strand
CTTTTAAATAGGATTTTAAAACACGGTTCGCTTGCTGAAGAGCTCAAATGTAACCTTGGAGAGGGAGAATTCGGCCAAAAAGCCGGTGATTGTTCAATGCCCGGAATAGTGCTAGATTCCTGCCAAGGATTGAATATAAAGGGAATGAAATGAACGGACCACTGGAAATAGCAAACAGATTTCAAGCAAGAACGTTCAGGCTTTTGCCAACCCGCCTGATCTCGAGAACCTGGGGTAAGATTACCAGGACTTCTGCATCAAAACATCTCATCCGTCCGTTCGCCCATGCCTTTAGAATAGACGTCACGGAAGCAGAAAAAGATCTGGATAGCTACACAACTCTCAATGGGTTCTTTACTAGAAAACTCAAACCAGGTTCAAGGCCGATAGATGAGGACCCAGCGGCGATCACAAGTCCGGTGGATGGCACAGTAAGCTCATCTGGAATATGTGATCAGGATAGGTTGCTGCAAGTGAAGGGCTTCGAATATACATTGTTCGGTATTCTGCGTGACGGACCTATGGCGAACAGGTTCATGGATGGTGTCTATACGACTCTCTACCTGAGTCCGAGGGACTATCACAGGGTACATGCCCCCATAGATATGAGCATCACTGGTATAGGCTATATGCCTGGGACACTCATGCCGGTCAATGGCCCGAGCGTCAGATGGGTAGAGCAACTATATACCCAAAACGAACGTCTCATCGTGTACGCAAATACTTCGGCAGGCGTCATGGCGGTGGTCTTGGTGGGTGCCCATTGCGTTGGTTCCATCAGCCTGTCTTTCCATGACCTTGTAACCAATCATCCTGGTCAGGGACCAGAAAGAGTCAAGTTTGAACGGCCGGTGGAGTTGAAAAAAGGTGAAGAAATCGGAATGTTTCAGATGGGATCTACTGTAGTGATGCTATTCGAAAAAGGAAAAGTGGAACTCAATTTACCCCAACTTGGAATGCCTGTCAGGCTCGGACAAAAAATAGCGTCCATATCTGAGTAATGAATATGCAACACCATCAGCAGGTCAGTACTGGTTGGAATGGTTGTAATGGAAAGATCATGGATTACAAGGAGGACGAAAAATATGAGAGGTAAAACTTTTCTAATACTGGGAGCATGTCTTTTACTGGCAACCTCTGAAGCCTGGGGACAGCAAGGCAACAGCTTGGTACCGGCACCGAACTTTGGTTCTGATTATTCTCCCACAGGTTACATGGGTAGACATGGTTTTGGCCTTCGGGATAAGTCTAAATTATACCTCAGCTTTTCTTTTGGAGAAGGTGTCTATTTTCAGTACCAGTGCAAGCAATCTTGCAAAACCGCCACTGTCTCTCCCGCGGATTTCGAACTCCTGGCAGGATACAGGATATCGAAAAACTGGCAGTTGGATTTTTCCGTCGTTTGGGCCATGGATTTTGACACCTTTGACCGAGTCACCTACATGTTGGGATTCAGACCTGGGATAAGACTCTTACTCCCAGGCCTTTTTCATAGGGTCTGGTACCTCAGAGCCGCTGTTCCTATCCTGCTTGGCATGTCAGGGGAGAATGATGACAGGCTCGTGGGATTTTTACTTGGAATAGGATTGGAGTGGAGATTCCCCATCCTCGGAGTCTTTGGAGAAGTTGATTTTGCTCCTTATTTCGTACAGGTAGCCAATGACTATTATGTGATCCCGACCCAGGGCAGGGTGGGCATCTCCTTCAGGTTCTAACTAGTTACCGCCATGAATTAGAATCTTTTGGTAAGGGTAATACAGGCTCCCATAGGGCTTATTGCCGAGCCAAGGCTCATACCATTTTTTGCTTGGTCTTTTGGGTTCTCATCAAAGCTGATATGTAGAATCAATCCTGTTGCAAGCAGCGCTGCGCCAAGTCCATATCCACCCATGGCAACTCCAAACCACGTCTCAGAATTTTCAAGGGAATCGGCCCTTGCATTGGCATTGCTCGATAGATGTCCTTGTCTCGAATAGTAATCTGACACCAAGTGCGAGCTTACCGCCGCAAGAAGTATAGCTCCACTTCCAATAGCAAAAGTCCACCAGGTTCTGTACCAAGGTCGGATCTCGAAATCAGGTTCGAGGGCATGCAGATCTTGTGACATTGCGGTAGAAGCATGGAGTTCCTCGGCTACTTGAAATCTGGTTTTCATCCTATCCGCTGCCTGGCCTGTAACCAGGAAACGCGCCAGATCCACGGAATCCTGTTTTAGGGTGTCTTTAGAACCTCTGTCAACCTCGAACCAACCTTCCCTTATCACCACTGCTCTCTCCAAGTCCACCAACGCTGCGACCAACCTTGGCTTCTTGGTGGTTGTTCGAATTTGGACTGCCACTAGTCTTCGGATATGCAATTTTGCAGCAAGCCATGGCCACCACCTTGATTCGAGAACGGCTGAAGGCGTTTTCGAAGCGATCACGGGGAAGCCATGACAAAGGTCCACCGCTCCTTCAAAGTTTAGTTGAACGCGAATCCTGCTGGTAATGGCAGAAGCTGTGACCATGCGCGATATGCCACCGGCTTTGGGATGCTGAATATGAAGATGATATCTGCCCACAGGAACCTCGAGAATCAGAGGAGTCTTACCCATCCTCTTCCCATCCAATTCCACCGTCGCCTCAGCTGGGCTGCTTTCTATTACCAGTTTTCCCTTCGGGGCCTTACGTAATATTCCTTTTGCCTTTGTCCAAAGATCTATGGTTTTTGGTGAATAGTTTTTCTTGCTCAGAACCATCTCGGGTCGTGTCTTTAGAACCAAGATGAATGTTCGGATTGCAGCGGATTCCTTTTTTAGTCCGCAAAGGGCAACCCCTTTCATTATCAGAGTCTTTGCCCACAATGCCCAGCGTCGTTTGGACGCAACATGGGAATCCAAACCATCTAAAACTCTGTTTAAGATTCCAATGGCTTTGAAGTATTTGAACGAATATGCCTGTAGGTACCCCTGCTGGTAAATCCCTTCCAAACGATCGATTTCCGTACTGCATTCATCGATGCGGTCTGACCTTAAATTTTCCATTACCTCGGCTACATCCATGGTCTTGATTTTCTCCATAGATGCCAGTGATTGGTCGATCGCAGACGCTGCAGACGTTACCAGGGAATTGTTCTCTTCACCAAGAACAGCGATCACTGCAACCTTGTCTAAAGTGTCATCTTCGTGGATCGAATCTTCATCAGCCAGCAACTCGGAGGCCAAGACAGCTCCCGGAGATGAGCACAATGATATTGAAATGATTGCCAGGAAAAGAAAACTGTCTCTATGTCCAATAAATAGTTTTCGCATGGGACTCAAATGGCACATGGGAAGTTTTCAGAATCATTCCAGCCACAACGTTTTGGGCAACAACCGATGTCCTGTTCGCCGTCCGGACCACCGCTTCCTCCTTGTTGACCATCGCAACAATATTGACCACTTTGGCAGGCTGAATCTCCATCTTGATAATTAGAGCATACACAGGCACCTGCTGCTCTACAAGTCGTGCCTGGGGATGACTGGGGGCAATCCTGATCAGTGCCACACTGGCACACTGAATCATTACAGTTCCCTGCAGTACAAACCGCATCACAAACACCACAGTTTTGAGCATCCAGGTTTACATCTACGCATTTATGGTGGCAACAAACCTGTGAACCAGCGCACCCCAAAGAAGCACCAGAGTCAGGATCGAGTTCACAGCCGCATACATGGTAGTATGGATCCCCCTGGTCTGGAGAAATACACTCCGAGCCCAACTCGGACTGGCTGCAGTCCACATCACATCCACCACAAGATTCCGGTTGAGTCAACCAGGTCTCACATCCATTGGACCTGTCTGAATCACAGTCTGCAAAGTCCTGGTTGCAACCGGAAGAGTATGAACATACGAATCCATCCTGGGTCTGGTCACAGGTTTTTTGAGCACTCGGCACATGTACAACCTGTGTATTGCAGTCCGTTTCACATGCTCCGCATGAATCCACACGGTTGGCTGGTCTCTCGCATCCATTTGACCTGTCCCCATCACAGTCGAGCCAGCCCTCGTCGCAACTTCCCGTATAATCACATTCTCCGGACGTGCATGTCTTGGTGGAGGCAGAAGAATGGGAGATGGCCAACTGGCAATCGTGAAAACATGACCCGCAATTTTCCACTGATTCCGACACATTCACGCATCGAGAGCCACAGCATTTCTGAGTACCTTGGCACATCGAACTTTGTCCACACGCACATAGTCCATCGATACACGAATCTGCTATTTCCGAGTTGCATACACCACACTGCTCACCACAGTGATTTCGGTCCGATGATAGATGGTCACCTGCCACACACTCACCCATTATACCGTTGGTGCAGGTTCTCGCCCCCTGAGCGCACTTTGACCCAGTTGGAGTGTAGCAAACCTCTGAATCACCTTGCCTGCACTGCTCGAATGTTATCGAATAGGTCTTCTCTACCCGCTTGCCCTGACCAAAACCAGAATCGTTGACCGCGATGGTGATACTGGCCTGTGAGATAGGCTCTGAAGCAGAGCCGGTCAAGATTCCATCGTCGGAAATGGACAAAAAGGATAACGATTCGTCAGCGTATGATAATGACCAAGAATACGGTGGGAGTCCTCCTTCGGCCTCCATCTTGTATTCATATCCAAAACCGACTCTTCCTGCCGGAAGCTCACTGGTTGTGATCTTCAGGGGATCCGCCTGTACGCATTTCGCTTCTGCATCGCAACGCTGCCCATCAGGACATGGATTCTGTACAGGCTCACAAGGCTGGACGGATGCATCCATATCCTCATCCGTATTCCCATTGGAACCTCCACAGGATGATAAAAGAAAAAAGGAAACTACGAAGAAAACAGAAAAGAGTAATTTCATGAATTGAGCTCCCCGACTCAAAAAGTTATGAGTGTTCCAATTCCAATCCCGGATGGTGAAGAAACAAGGTGGAAGCTCGGTTCCAGAGACTGGTTTTTTCCAGTGGAGTCTGATGAAGAAAGCACATCTATCAAAGCTATAATGCCAGATGTCAATATCCCGGCTCCACCTATGCCGAACATCACGTATGATTGCAAATACCTGGAATCAGCCTTGTCCCGTTCAACATCAGCATCTGCAGAGTGGGAGCTTGTGAGTTTGTCAGCGTTTGCCTGGTATACATCGGCGCTATGATAAAGGATACCGGCGACGCCCAATGCTATGACTCCTATTCCGGCGGTGGTCCAAAAAGGCCAGTCAGAATAAAAAGGACGGGGTTGTATTTTCAAAAAAGGCACCTCAGGCAGGATTGCGATGACTTTCACCTGGCTGCCCATGGGAACCTGAATAGTCTTTGCGAAAGGCTGGCGACCAGGTTTTTTCAGTTCCAGTAAATGCTCTCCTGCCACTATGCCATCCAGGGATTTTTCCATGGTAGTCGTTCCCATGAGTTTGCCATCTATATAAATTTCAGCTTTTGGTACGGGAGATATAATGAGTACGGACCCTTTGTATTTATCAGGTTCAAACATGGCTATGGAGAGTTCTTCCATCTTTTTCCTGGAAGGTGTCCCGCTGCTCTGTACAGAAGCCCTCAGCTTGACTCGCTTTCTCTTCACTTCAACCAAATATAGAGTGGTTGTGGTTTTATGGGCAACGAAAGACACCTCGCCAGCAATAACATATTTTACCCCCGCAAGTTTTCCCAGCCCGGAAAGGCAACCTGCACCACTACCACACCTTAGGTACTTTTCATTCCCCTCCACCAGCAAGAGTGAATCCATGTTCATACCGCTCATGAGTAGGTTGGAGTGGAACTGTGAAAAATAAGACCTGATACTGTTCTCAATCCGGGAAGTGAGTTCCGGAGTTGCTCCATCGGAAGGCGAAAAATGCCACAAGAGGTATGTATTTGATGGTTTTGTCGCCTTTTCAGGTGAGTCAATAGGCTTGTCGGCCCCAAAAGCTGTTGTGCAAATCATCACCATGAAAACCGGGATTATGGATGAAAAAACACGGCCTATCATTTTCAGTATCCTCCTATAGTGAGCCCGGATTATCCCACGTAGAGTAGATCTGTCAACGTTTGCTTGGATGACTTTTGGTTCGAATAGGATTTTCCACTTTAGTCAATAGTCAATATCGTAACTACAACCCTTTGTTATGTGCGACTCGCTGATTATTGATAAAGTTTGAACCCTCTGATATAGAGATGATCGTACTATTTTCAAGTATTTCATCGCTGGTCAAATGCGCAAGGAGAGGCATGATGACAATGGATTCCAACGAGGTTATCGTATCCAAAGATGTTCTGGTAGAAGAGATGCAGCTCATTCTCAACTATCTCATGGAACAGTCCAAGTCAGGAAAGAGAATAAGGCTAAGCGACGCCAGGAGCCGATTGACTGGTGTGTTGACCCTGGACTTTGCTGACTACTTCAAGTTCCTCAAGCGATACAATTACGTCGTAATCAATCGCTCGGACCACGGTCTCGCTGTAACAGACGAGGGCAGGGCTATTACCACCGAGACTCCATCAGAGGGTTTCCATTCTGAACTAAAGCAACATTTCGGAAGCCAGGTGGAAGAGACTCAAGAGCTAATCGAAATGCACGATGATTCTTTTTCCTCCCTGAGTGAGGAACCAGAACCGCCTAGGCCCGCTCCTATGGCAACTCACTCTTCATCCAGAGGCGTAAAATTCGATTCAAAATACACCAGGTATGAGAGTATCGGTTCTGGTGGTATAGGAACTGTTTACAGGGGAAGGCTGAATTCTCTTTCGGTGGATGTGGCAATCAAAGAGATAAAGGAACTATTTTCCTATTTCAACTTCCTGCAGCGTTCCGAAGTGATCAAAAACCTGCGTTCAGCCGTTGGTCGTATGGCCCTACTACAACATCCTTTGATCGTCAGGGTCCTGGACCAGAACACAGACGTTGCTCATCCTTACTTTGTTACGGAATATCTCCCCGGGGGCAATTTTAGGGACTTGATGGAATCCAATACGCTGGACCTGGAAAGAAGCCTCATCCTGTTTTCCCAAATTTGTTATGCGTTGAAAGCCGCTCATGAAAACGAAGTGCTTCACGGAAGTCTCAAGCCTGAGAATATCCTTATCGATGCCCTCGGTAACATCCGCGTGACGGATTTTGGTATCATTTCTCTTCTCCATTCGGAATCCGCGCAAGGGGTTCCAAGGGTAGTTACCGGATCAATCGGCTACTTGCCTCCCGAACAAATGGCTGATTCGTCTTCCGTATCTGTAGCGTCCGATATATATTCGTTGGGTATCATGCTTTACGAAATGCTCACAGGGCACATGCCTGCAAGGCGTTCGCCCCTGCCATCGGAATCAAATTCCAAGGTTCCCAAGGCCATAGATGAATTGTTCGATCGCATGACCCGCGACAATCCTCAAGACCGTTATCCAAATATGGATGCATTACTAGACGATTTTTATTCCGCGGTAAAGGATCATAAATATCTGGAAAAAGGTAGAATGGTCATGTTTACGGGTGTTGATGAAAAGGCCAAGGATGACCATGATTCCGAAGGCGAGGAAAAGGAAAAGAAGGAAGACGAAAAGAAGGAAAACAAGGAGGATGAAAAATCGTCTAAAAAATAGTTTATTCGGCTATTAGATTCTATTCTGTTATTGTATAGGGAAAAGACCGATTGCCATGTATTGTTTGAACCCATCTCAAACAGGACTATACTCTCTAAAATTTCCAATTATTTTGATCGGTATGCTGTATTTATCCGGTTGTTGTAAAGAAAACATCAAGGCCACACCTGGTCCGGAAAAAGTTCTCCATGACTATGCAATAAATTTAAAACAAGGAAGAATCAAACAGGCACTAGTTTTGCTGTCTGCTGGTCTGAAACCAGCGCCGACCGAATCCGAACTCCGTCAGTTTATAAAAGACGCAGGTCCATCCCTGGATCATGTTCTCGATACGATTATTTCTAAAAAAGGAATCGAGCTGCGTTGGACCATGGTCCTGCCTGATGGCAGGGAGATCGAATTGGTCAGACAAGAAAAAGTATGGAGGATAGCATCCGGTCCCATACTGCCGGGCTGGGCTGTGTCAGCAAGGCAGGCCCTGGTGGAGTTTACGAATGCTATTCAACGAAAAGATTGCAGAGCTGTGACCAGCTTTGCGCCTCCTGAAATTCGAGCCAGGTACTCTTCAGGAAAGATTGAACAAGGTTGCACCCGGCTCTTGAAATCTTTGAAAACAACGGCTGAAGCCATAAAGAAAAACATAGCTAATCTGGTTTATCCATCGATTGATAAAGCTGTATTGCAATATGGAAAAAACGCTAAAGTAATCTTGAACAAAAAGGGTGGCAGGTGGTTCATCCAGGATCTTTAGCACTAAGCCAAGGGAGGTCGTGAGTGTCTGAAGAAAAGAAACAACCAGGAGAGGGAGAAGGCAAGGAAAACGGACTCCCTGGTGGAATTCCAGAGATGGTAAAAAAAGCCATTCTCTCCGGTATCAGCTCGATCTTTCTGACTGAGGAAGGCATTCGTTCATATCTGTCGGATCTTAAACTTCCAAAAGAGGCTGTACAATTTCTCCTCAGCCAGGTGGCAAAGACCAAAGAGGAAGCATTACGTGTCATCACTGAGGAGATTAGATCGTTTCTCGACGAGACCCAATTGGATGACGTTTTTAGAAAAGTCTTGACCAATATCTCTCTCGAGATAAGCACCAAGGTTCGGTTCGTGGACGAATCAGGTTCCCTTACCCCGAGAGCAAGGGCAAAACTTCGTGTAAAGAGGGAGGGTACGGCTCGTTCGAAAAAGCAAAGGGAATCGAAGAGTAGCAAGTAATCATGAGCAAAGCAGCTACATTACTTATGGTGGTATTCATACCTTTTCTTCAAGGATGCAAGGATACGTACAGTCGGGGTGATTGTGATCCAGGCTACCTCGATGTAAAGGGTAAGTGTACCCTTGCCGTTGGACAACCATGTGAATCCAGCGGCGATTGCTTGGCCGATATATGTATTCAGGGACAGGATTCCACAAGTTTTTGTTCCATCTCCTGTCATGTCCACGATGATTGTCCCAGCGGTTTTTTTTGTACTTTTTGGGACGACTCACGATGCTATCCTGGTCAACGCCCCCCTCCATGTTCCTCGGATGAAGAATGCGGCCCATGCCAGGAATGTGACAAGGGGTTATGCCTGCAAGTAGATGGATGCGTGCTTTGTAATGACGATGATGGTTGTGGTCCATGTCAAAGGTGCGATGCCGGCCAATGCATCTCTGTAGCTGGTTGCACCATGTGCTTGGGTGATTACCAATGTGCCACCTGCGAGGTCTGCTCCGAATCTAAAAAATGCACAAGAGTTGCTGGATGCACTTTATGTAATGACCAGCAAGATTGTCCAGGATGTACCACATGCGAGAGGGGAGCGTGTATACCTATTGAAGGTTGTGGCCAGGAGCCGTGTTTCAACGATTTGGATTGTCCACAAAAGACCAAATGCCTGCTGGACCCTGCTTTGGGCATGAACGTATGTATGCCTTCCGATCAGGCGATGGGCGCAGATTGCACCAGGGGAGGAGCCCCACAGTGTCGGTCTGGTATATGCCTTTTAGCCGATGATGGAAGCGGTTGGTGTTCTGTCTCTTGTGACGAAGAGCATCAGTGTCCCTTGGGATACGACTGTGCGCCGGATGACCAATGCACTTGGGCCTGTAGAATACCATCAACTCCGCCTCCTGGAAAACTCTGTACATGGGAAGGAGATTGCAATGGTGGACAATCCAATAGTGAACAAGCTTGTGTCCCAGTATGGAATCAGAGTAACGATAATTGGGAGTATAGGTGTGTCGAGAATCTAGCTTGTTCCGAACCTGCTGGCTCCTCTTGCGAAATCGACTCTCAGCGATGTTATTCCGGGATTTGCTCCAGTGAAGGTTTTTGCACCTCGGTGTGTAATGCAGATTATCAGTGCCCTGATTCTTTCGTTTGCACAGAGCATCACCAGACCATACAACCTGAACTGCCCAAAGCTTCCTTTGGAGCATGTGTTCCGATTCAATTGGCGAAATTTGGAATTGGACAACCCTGTCCTGGTGGGGACCAGGACTGTGTCAGCGGTATGTGTCTTTTGGGTAATCAATACGGGCCTATATCAGTCTGTAGCCAGACATGCATCCCGGGTGAGACTGATTGCCCTGATGGATTCGTTTGCTCCTTTGTAGGCGGAGGTCTTTTCGCATGTACCGCAGCGTTGCCTGGCGGTGGTTGTACGGCTGATTCCGAATGCCAGGATGGAGAAGTTTGTAAGCTCGATGTCTCTGGGATACCTTATTGTGGCGAACCCAATACCGATGGAGAGATTCAAGGGCAACCCTGCAATTTTTCTGCTCAGTGCAAGTCTGGGATTTGTTTGCCAGAAGGAGTCTGTTCCTCGTTGTGCAACTCTGCGCAGGATTGCCGGCAGGGCGCGTGGTGTTATGTCAGAGCTTGGTTCAGGACAGATGGTCGATCAGTGGCGGAATCACTTTGCAGTCCTAGTCCAGGATCGTTGCTGCCTTGCAAGAAAGATTCTGATTGTTCAGGAGATGAAATATGCCGTCCCGGGCTCAACGAGTTCGGCACAGGGATTGGTGGAAGATGTTCACCTGCCGGAACAGGGTTTTCGTTTTGGCAATCGTGTGACAACTCGCGCCAATGTGCAAGCGGAGTATGCGTGTCTTTGGGGGCCTGTTCAAGTCTTTGCGAACAGGATGGAGATTGCCCGCAAGGATTTACATGTGAAATTCAGGAAGTTGAATTTCTCCGAAACATATATGAGACACGTGCTTGTCGGCCTGCCCCTGTCGGCCTTGGCCAACCCTGCCCGTGGGGAGACGATGACTGCGAAAGCCATATTTGTTACGTTCCTCCCGAGGGGGATGCCTATTGTACTGTCTCGTGTTCATCTACCGACGACTGCCAACAAGTCCCTGAAATGACATGCGTGTCAGACCCAGATGGCACCACTTGCAGGCTACCTTGAGTAACATCCTGAATACATTGTGGAATATTTGGATATGGAAGAAGTGAGAAAGGACAATCCGGACAGTAACAAACCATCCTTACTCAGGCGAGTGGTGGCATTAGTGGCTCTGGGTATGGCCATCGCTCTTGCGGTTGTTCAGGTAACAAACATGTTGAGACATGACGTACTCATAAGGCTGTTGCTTTCTGACGAGATTCTACATGATATCAGAAAAATTGAAATGGTGGCATGGATGGCAGGTCAATCGAATCCATCATACAAGGTCGAGGTCAACTTTGATCAAAACCATCCGGCCAAACTGCCTATCGAGCATAAATTTGAACTCACCAATGGAAAATACGAGATGCAATTCCGTGTTTTTGGATTTGATAAGTTTACTTATGTAAGAACTTCCAGGCGCTTGGAGGTCTCGGGTCCTGTCTCGGTAAGTTATCAACTTCCTTGAATCCACAAGGATTAAGGTTTAGTCTACCCTTGGCTTGACGATATATTCTTGGGGGGCATGGAGGAACATCCATGCCGGAAAACAGAGTGCTGGATCCACAGGAGATTGTCCTTGCCGGCCGAGTTTTGTCTTATCTGGACGAGATCGGCTCCAACGAGGCCATGCACAGCGCCAAGCATCTCAAGCAGGTCATTGATCAGCTCGTTCGGCTTCGTCAGGTTGTCACTTCTTATCCTTCCATCGTTCTCGCTCATACTGTCGCGGGACAACCAAGAGACGTACATACCCTTACAGATGCCATCTGTGCTTCCAACCCTTATTCCATCGAGGCTTACATGCCTACAAGGGCAGTTGTGGGTCGGGCCTATCTGGTTGCCAAGTTTAATTTTTTCAGGTTGCTGTCTAAGATCGTGCGTTACCACCTCACGGAAGGAAAGGCGAAAGAGGGTCTCATAAAAGACCTCCACATGTTTACCCTAGAGGCGGTCTTTACGGTCATCGCTGAAGATATCCTGGTATCCATAGCATCCGATCATCGCTTGAATATCGGACTGAGAAGAAAATCCACATACCTGTTGGCAGACCTTTGGGAACACAGGACATCTCGCTCGGTGAAGGACTTTTTCCCTTTTTTGGAGTCCATCTGGAGTGCCAAGACAAGGATCAAAATCACCTATGGGACCCTGTCTGCAACCACTGAAATACTGTCGCTAATGCGAGAAGGATGTGCTCCAGAGGTCATTGACTATTTTACCAGGGAGCAGATCTCCGAAAACGAAAGAAATGCGCTGTTGGAACTGGTTTTCAACTCCACCTATGAAGAACTGGAGACCATGAGAAAGTGGATGAAGGTCCACGATAAACACGTTTTGAGTCCCAGTGATGTGGCCATGATTTTCAACGTACCCTTGTCAAGACTTCACCAGACGATATCAACACCCAAGGACATGTTCTTTACATTCCGGGAGAGACAGGTGATGGCCTACCACCGATCTATGCAGGATCTAGCCGGGCCAAAGCGAACCGCTGAAGAGTATCTCATGATTTACTTCCTGGAACAAAACAAGGTGGAACCTCCCGATGAACCGGAACCAAGGGGAGTTTCATGCCTGCTTCATTCTTGATGCAATAACTTGACCCAGTGATCGATTCCCGGGTTCCAGTCATATCGAACGAGAGATTCCCGGAAGGCATGAGTTGAAAAAATAGGTTTCGTTTCGTCCTGAATAGATACAAAATCAGTCACCA
>CAYSLH010000134.1:0-12698 GCA_964431605.1 uncultured Myxococcales bacterium | reverse complement strand
GTCATAACCAAAAACCTATCAGAAAGGACGCCGCTATTTCATTATGCCGTCCCCAATGCCGTTGTTGTAATTACAGGCAGTTAGGACAGAAAGTTTCTTCTGGCACGGCAGTTGCTGAAGCACTTCACCTGACGCAGTTGGAACGCGTACGCAGCCGTTGGAGGGAACAATGATGACCTATACTGCAAAGAACGTTTTTTCGTTGCTTTTGTTATGCTCCATTAGCAATTCATGGGCCGGCACACGGCTTTTGTACGAGAAGGTTGGCAGTTTCGACGAAGTTGGAAGATGCTATTCCGGAGCCATGGATGAAGGAACTCAGACAATGGCAGTGGGATGCGACTCAGGGATTTTCCGGGGTCCTCCTGAAAAGCTGGTCCGGATTTCCATTCGATGTGCAAAGAAAAAAAAAGTAAGCAGGATACGCTCCTTGGGTGACGGAGCCTTCGTGGCGTCTACTGCCTGCGGTTTGTTTTATTTTGGTGCTGATTTTTCTCCAGAGCGAATCGTTTTGGATGGGGATGTGGGCGCTTTGGCAGTGGTGGATAGAAGGCGGGTGGTGGTGGATGCAGCAGGTGAGTTGTACCTTGTAAACCTTCAAGACAGGATCGCACAAAAAATTGGCAGGTGGCCGTCTTCTTCACGCCCCATGAGCATTGCCATGAGCCGTAAAGGAGTTATCAGCCAGGGGTTCAGTTGTCGACAGGGACAGGCTCCTTGGATCCGTTTCGCAGCACCTGTTCACGGTGCAAGAGCTGCATTATGGGACGAAGAACATGTTTTATGGATTGGCCCCTGGGGAAGGCTGTGGAAGGATGATTTTTCATCTGTTTTGGTCCCGGCGGGAAGACTCGGTTTTTTTGCCGCAGAGAGAATGAGAAATACCAAGGCGTTGGGACGAAGGAGGGTTTGGATCCGGACAGACCAGAGGTGGTTCGTGTTGGAAGAGCATGGAATCGTGCAAGGCTGGTTACCTGAACAAGAGGGGCCGTTTATCCCCTTGAGGTCCATTCATGGCTCCGGGCCTCCGATCTTGGTTGGCAGGGGCGTTTTGTTCAAAGCGATGGAAAGCAAAAACACTCAGGCTACATGGTGTGGACTTCGCCTGTCTGCTTATTCCGCCACTGTTCCCATGGGCAAACAGGATGAGTTGGAACCAGAACTATGGCAAGAATTTTTACCCCGGATCAGCTTGGATGTAGGTTTGGGCAACAGGCGATGGTACAAAAGCATCCAAGGCGGTTATGATGAGCTACTAGAAAATGATTTTCATGCGTTTGTGGTGTTGCAATGGCCTCTTGAGCCCTGGGTAAACAATGCCCAATCCAGGATTGAATCACTCAGGGCGGCCTTGGCCTCCAGGCGGTTGGAGAAACAGCAGATGGTATACGAACTTTTGACGAGACTTCAGCTCATATGCCATAGGGCTAAAGGTACGAAGGCTCAACTGGAGCTCGAACAAGTGCTCACCGAGTTGCAAATATTGGGAATCCGTGCCACGAAAACCAGAGACATGGAAAATTAGTCCTTGACTGTTTCTCCAGTTTCTTTATTTTTCGCTATTCCCGGGAAAACAGTATGACGCTATGCTGTTTTCTCTACAAAAGCGTTGCTCATGACGTGGATATGTGTTGAGCTTGGGCGGCCAAAGATGGTTGCGGGTGGGACATTACAGGAGGATTGAGGATGTCGAAAAGCAAGGATGGCAGTAATAGTAAAAAAACAAGATCGGGAAAAGTTATCGAGAAGAATGATTCCTTTGATGGTAATTACGAGGAAAAGGAAAAAGAGCTCAAGAAGATTTTATCAAAAGCCCGCAAGTATCATGGAACCATGCAAAAACGTGTTGGCATATTGTTTTCGGGAGGCCCTGCTCCCGGTGGGAATGCGGTCATCTCGGGAGCTGCCCTGCAGTTTCTCAATGATGGTTGGGAAGTGATAGGCTTTTACAAGGGATATGAATACCTTGCCAGTTTTGACAGAGACAATCCAAGGCGTTTCATAGAGGGGACTCATTTCAAGCGCTTGAACTACGAAGATGTGACGAAAATCCGCCAGGAAGGTGGAATTACCATCAAAACCTCTCGCACAAATCCGTCCAATGTAAATGGAAATGCGGTGAAAAACATAAAGGATTTGCTGGATCCCAAAAAGTCTGCCAAACTCTATAACGTACTCGATGCCTTGGAGTTCATGGGAGTGCACGCGCTCATATCCATCGGAGGTGATGACACTCTTAAGACTGCATATTATTTGCATCTGTTGGGGCTGCCGGTGGTCCACGTGCCCAAGACCATCGACAACGACTACTATGGTATTCCATGGACTTTCGGGTATTTTACGGCCATAGAAGCAGCAAGGCAGCAGATCAAGGTATACAACCGGGAGGCCATTACCACAGATTGTTGGTGGATACTGGAACTCATGGGAAGGAAGACCGGTTGGTACACTCTTGGGGCTGGAATCTCCGGTGAGGCAGTAAGGATGATCGGTCCGGAGGAAGTCGGTGATAGATTGGAAATGGACGCTTTGGTTGATGATTTAATCTCGCTTATCCTGAAGAGAGAGAAGGTTGGTAAACGTTATGGAGTAGTGCTGGTCTCGGAAGGCCTGGTGGATAGGCTTGCGGATGAGGACAAACCGAAGGTCATGGATGAGCATGGCAACATCAATTTTTCCGAGGCTAAATTTGGAAGGCAGCTTCGCAACAAGGTAAAAAAGGCTTACGAAGAAAAGACCGGCAGGAAGATATCCATAAAGAGCGAGACAGTTGGATATACCACCAGGTGTACCGAACCCTCTGCCTTCGATATCCTGCTCGGCTCCCAACTGGGCATGGGTGCTTTCAGGTTCATCTGGGGAAAGCAGTTCGGACACATGGTATCGGTGGGTGATAATTTGGAGATAAAGGCGGTACCTTTTTGCAATCTGATAGACTTGGACAGCTTCCATACCAGGTTGCGGTATGTACCTGTGGATGGTGATTTTTACAAGTTGGCAAAGTCTCTGGAGTTCCGCAGACAGTATGTTGATGATTGATTTTCGTCCTGTCGCAGAGCTTCGATTTTTTAAAAAGTGTCCGAATCTTGTACACCCCTTAAAATTTTCGATTTTATAACTTCCTGTAAACATTGAATTCAATATCAAGGCACGATCCTTGCTTAATTCTATGGTCGTATCAGGGCGCGCCATATAACCAATTGAGACAGGAGGTCGTATCATGAAAACGAGCCTTGCAGGATTGGTGTGTCTTTTTCTGGTTGCTTCTTTTTCATCTTTGTCATCGGCAAAGGATGAGCCAGGTGTATGGGGTTTGGCTTCTCCACGAGGAAAAGACTCTCCAGAGTCTTCTACCGATCCCAGACAAGACGAATTCGGCACTGAGAAGGATTGTTCATTTGCCGAACCTAGACCCATGGAACTGGTCTGGGCTGCGTGGGAACATTCCGGGCTCAAGAGAGAAAGAGAGTCATCCCTTGAGACCCGTGTCCGAGTCTCCGGGTGGTTTCCAAGATTGAGTGGAGGGTTGAGCTACGATTTGGGTGACAAGTGGGACTACAAGTATAAACCTGGAGAGCCAAGGGTGGATCAGTTGCACCAGAATAATGGATTGAGCTGGGACGTGGGAATTACCTTGGATTTGTCACGGACCGTATACCAGGACGAGGAACTCGCTCTTCTCAAAGAATCATCCAGGAGGGCGGCCGAGCGTAGGGACCTGGCACTGGAGGTAATCCGATTAGTCTATGCCCGACGCCAACTGATGCTCCATAAGGTACCTGAACCAGGTAGCATGGAGCGAACCCAGTTGGATGAATATACCGCTGTACTCGACGCCTGGACCGGAGGTGTGTTCCGGGACAGATGGTGTACAAAGGAGGTGTCGAGATGAAAAAGTACATGTTCCTTGCTATTTCATTCATCTTTTGTTCTTGTGTCGAGCCAGGCGTCGCTGGTGTGGACATCGAGTCTCCTGTGGTCGTGAGTTTCAGCCCTGTGGGCCAGCAGGTGGACCCGGCTAGCTTCGTTACGGTAAAATTTTCCGAGCCGGTGGATGCTTCGGTAGTGGAACAACCGCTGGTATTCTTGTTGCCCTTTGAGGATGTGGACGAAGATTTTCTTTCCGATGTGGATCGCCCACCCTTGTCATCTACGAGAAAAAAATTGTTGGTGCCTTGCGTAGTCGAGGCGTCTCCATCAGCAGATTCCGTACTATTATCTCCTGAACAGAACTTGGAATCGGGAAGGGACTATATGGTGGTTGTATCGGCAGCAGTAACTGACATGGCCGGCAATCCCTTAGTCTCGGATCCTTACCCGGACGCAAATGGGATGATGGTTGGAGTGACGAGCCATGTTCTTCATCATTTCAAGACAAGGCCTGATGAAATGAATCCAGATGATAATCAAGACGATGATCAAGACGATGATCAAGATGATGATCAAGACGATGATCAAGACGATGATCAAGATGGCAAAAAACATGTGGTGTTGAGCGAGATTTTGGCCAACCCGGCTGGAACCGAGAGCCACGGTGAATACGTGGAGATCGTAAATCTTGGTTCATCTTCGGTTGACCTTACAGGTTGGTTGATTGGGGACAAGGGCTTGGCCGGTCAGGGAGACGAAATAGGTCCATGTCCTGACTCTTCGACCACGATTCTGGAGCCCAACACCGTGGGGATTATCGTGGGTTTGGCTTACGTCAAGCCTGACGATTTGGCCGAGGATGCTTTGGTAGTGTGCACTGACAGAAATAGTCTTACATCGAGGGGACTGAAAAACGACAAGGGAGAGGTGCTGGTTCTAAGTGACAAAGATGGACAGGAAATGGATAGATATGGTGGATGGTTGAGCATGAACAAGGATGGATGTTCTGGCAACAGAGTGGATCTACGAGCTGGAGATTCAAAAGAAAATTGGCAACTGGGAGATGGGAACCCATGTTCTACGCCAGGATGGATCCCAGGGTTTGCCCCATAGACCCATGTAGAATGTGCCAAGTGAAATGCTCGTACCATTATAGAGGTCAAACAAGAGGCTCTCATGTTGATTCGGATGTAGGCTCAAGTTCGATACACATACCATCTTGTGCCAGTATGGTATCGAGTCCTGAATCACGGCAGATGTCCAGTGCTGTCTGGATGTCCGCACCTGGTGGAAAGTGGCTGAGCAAGACCTTCTTGACTTTGGCTGTGGAGGCTATCTCGGCCACTTGTTCAGGGTTCAGATGGACCTCGGAAGTGGTGCCTGGGGCAAGGCTGCACTCAGAAATGAGCATGTCCGCGCCTTCGGCCATATGAACCACTTCATCACCTGGCCCGGTATCCCCGGTGTATGCAAGAGTATATCCACCACATCGGATGCGGAATCCTATGCTGTATTCCACGTGAGGCACCGACAGTCCTTCTATTGCCATGTTGCCCCAATCGACCTTGCCGGGCATGGTGTTGAGTTCGACAACATAAGTGTTCGGTCGTCTCCTGTTGCGTCCCCAAGAATCAAAAAATTCCAGGTACTCTTTGAAGATGCCGGGAGCTGCAATCCTCAGTGGTTTGGTTCTATCCTTTGTGCGTTCGAGTTGCATCAACCACTGCAATTCGCAGCAGTGATCTGCATGCCGGTGTGTTACCAGAATTCCATGAAGTTCGCTAGTGTCGACACCTGCACGTCCAAGCCCCAGCAGCGACCCTGGCCCTAGGTCCATCAAAACCTTATACCGTCCGTCTTCTATGAGGTAAGAGGCGCAACTCCTTGTCGTGTTTGGATAAATGGTGCCTGATCCGAGAACCGTAAGACGCAAAATTTTCCCCCTCAATTCGGCAGTTGCTCAGACCTGTCCAAGGAGCTTTCTAGCCTTATCGGCCAGCACTTCGAAGGAAAAAGGTTTATCCAGGTGGTCATCTGCACCTATGATTGGGGAGGTCGCGTCATTTGTGGCTTCGCCTATACCTGTAAGCATCATTATCTTGACGTCGTTATATTGTTCCTTGTCGCGAATGTACTTGGCTACTTCCCAACCAGAAAGTCCAGGCATCATCACGTCCAGGATGAGCAAGTCCGGTTGCTCCACCAAAAATGCCTCCAATGCCTCGTCTCCGTTTGATGCCTTAATTATTTGGGCGCTGACAGCCGACAGTGCGGCTTCCACCATCCTTAGTATTTCCGGGTCGTCGTCAGCAATCAAAATTTTTGCCAGTCCTTTTTGTTCTTTCATCATTCACTCCCTGGCACAAAAATAGACTTCTATTGCATGCTGTGTCAATCGTCATATTAGATCTTCTTGCTCGTTATGGTATTATTCTGGTCATGGAACCTGGGCTTACCAATAAACTCGTATTGTTGGTGGAAGATGAAAGCGCATTGCTCAGTGGTATGCAAGCCTGGCTAAGGGACAATGAATACGGATTTGCCGTCATGATTGCATCCGATGGAAACAAGGCGCTGAACATCGTGGAAAGATACCATCCGGACTTGGTGATTTCGGATGTCAGGATGCCGGGGATGGATGGGCTGGAGTTGTTGTTGGCGTGCCGCAAGAGGTTTCCCAACCTGAGATTTGTCATAGTCAGTGCTTTTGGAACTCCGGATATGGAGAAGCGTTCCATGCAGTATGGAGCTGTTAGGTTTTTGCACAAGCCTGTGGAAATGACCCTACTGGAACATACCATCGTTGAAGTTTTGAACCAGCAACCGGATGAGCCTCGTGCAGGGTTTTTACATGGCGTGTCAATCACCGGTTTTTTGCAGCTATTGAGTGTCGAGAGAAAAACCGTTGCCTTGCATTTGATTCATCCAGGAGGCCAGAGCGGAGTTTTGTATCTGGAAGACGGTAATCTGGTACATGCCGAATCAGGTGAATACAAGGGGGAAAAAGCCTCGATGATCATCCTGGCATGGGATGATGCCGAGATGTGGATCGAGTCCGTCAACAGTGCCCCGGTTCGTACCATCGATAGACCTCTGCCGGGACTGATAATGGACGCCATGCGAATCAGGGACGAGGGTATGAGATAGTTGCCATATCGAACCACGTGATAGCACCGCCGAGGTATCTTGTCTTTAGAATTTGTTCAATACGATGATCGAACTCATCTGCCGTTACTAAAATTTTGGTACTGCTTTGAGGATAGCCTTTCCTCCCTTGATCACGACCTTGAACTCCACGGTTTTGCATTTGTACTGTTTTTGAATAGAAGGAATTTGTTTCTTGAGGGACGAGGCAAGGGCGTCTCGTGTCAAGCCCTTGACGTTCTCTCTACAGCGGCGTTTGGCTGTAACGTATGCATTATAGATGGCATCCACGTTTTCGTCGGAAAGACCTAATGCCGGTCGCCTGGAAGGTCTTTTGGAACTTTTTTTCTTGGAATCGGAGCCTTCCTTTTCCTTCCCGCCTTCTTTCGCTGGAGAAGGTTCCTCCCTGAGCTTGGATCGGTACTTGGCCTTGAATACATCCCGGTGGTAGGTGCCCTCTTCAATTTGTCGCAAGATCCTGTTCCAGTAATTTTCGTAGCTTTGAAATTTTGCCACTAGCTGGTTGATGCGAAAACGAATCGCGGTATTTCGTACCTGGGTGGTTCTCAGTTGCAGAAGACGTCTTTTCAGCGCATCACGTTGTAAGACTGGAGGAACACGCTCTATGCCCTGAAAGTATTGTTCGAATGTTGCACGCAATCGATCGGTTGCTTCATCCACCGCATCGACTTCAGACTTGAGATCCTTGGCATCTTGGTTCATCTGTACCATACTATCTTTGTACCACTGGTAAAGCGGGTGCTGCAAGATCTTGGTGGTTCGGGAAGTTAGCGAGGCCACCATGTTTGAGCAGAGTTTTCCCATGGACTCGTTGACACCAGGTCTTTGCCGGGGCAATCTCGTGACATGAAGTTTATTTTTATATTGCTTCTTTTGAATAATACATGCGTTTTGGCAGCCCCAGGGCATTCGACCACTGACAGCCAAAGCGGGTCTCCCGGAGCCCAATTGTTTTACAAGGCCCTGGCCCAATACAGAGACGGCAATTGGACAGGCGCCATGGAGCTATTGAAGAACCTGATAACAAGATTTCCCAAAGATCAATTCTGCGATGATGCTATGGCAAAGATGGCCCAACTGCAGGAAGAACAGATGGGTCAACCAACAAAGGCATTGGAGACATGGCGAAGCCTGGCTAAGACCTTCCCCCATAGTAGATTGGCCCGAAGGGCCAGAATCCGGGCAGAGTTTTTGAGCGAACACCTGGATCAGGGGCCAGAGGTGCTTGCCGAATACGAACGATTGTTGAGGACAGGGGCCCGCATGAACGTTGATGAGGCAGTGAACCGAATGAAGGCTCTCATCGATACCCATCCTGAGTTTTCCCTCAAGGCGCAGGGGCTTTTGTTCATCGCCGAATTATTGGAGAAGTCAGGTGACTTCGAAAAAGAGAGAAAAATCCTTGAATCGGTGATCCATTCGAGCCCTGGGAGCCAGGAGGCAGGGCTGGCCATGGTCAAGATTGGCAGATTAGCCATGCAACAGGGTAGGCTGGATGAAGCAGAATCGGCATTCGAGATGTTGAAGTCCTTGCCTGGCAAACAGTGGTCTACCGCATCCGAGGAGTACCTTGCGAGGCTTTCAAATGTGAAAACCCGGCACTGGACTCTTTGGATCGCGTTGACATTATGGGTCTTGGTGCTGCTGTCCATGATTTTGGCATTGGCACTGGTCGCAAGGTCTGGTGGGTGGTCGTTTTGCTGGCCGCCTCCTTTGGAACTTTGGTTCTTTTTCGTGGCTATGCGTACCTTGATCTCCATTGTTTGGGCACATGCCCACCAGGCGGCAGTTTCTCTATCCTGGATGACCGGTTTGATGGCTCCTGTGATTGTGGGTAACGGATTACTTCTTCGCAAAATCAGAGTCTCCGGTCCGGGAAGGTATTTATGGATAACTGCAGGTTTGCTGACTGTTTTTTTGTGTGTTTATGCAGCAATATGCCTGTCGGGCATGCTTGATCAGGTCTTGCATACCATCCGTTTCGGAACTGATTGAAGGCCTTGTCCATGGAGAGTCTTATGCATAGTTTCTTGGAGAAACCATCACGAAGAGGAAAAGTGCTGGCTGTAAAAACCGGCTCAAATCCCAACTCGTCTTCCTTGGGGGTGGATGTGACGCTTCTACTGGCTGCCGGAGCTGCGGTAGGTTTGCTGAGCTTTTTGGGTGGTACATTGGTTCGATGGGCCAACTGGAGCAAAAAGCAGGGAAATGACCAGTGATTCCATTGGTCAAATTGCATCCTGTAGCTCATTCAGGCGGTATGATGGCTCGGGCCGAACCCTTTGGTGCAACCATTGCTTTTAGCAAACCAGAGATGCTCGTTATGGTGGATCGCACCATGGCGCGTCGTCTTGGAGTGGACGCTTTTCCAGAGCCCACACCTGGTTCTTGTTCCACAGACCCTCATGCTCCGTACGAGGCCCACCTGACCGTGGGAAGAAGCTGTAGCGTTGGCTGCAGTGGATGTTACATAGATGCAGCCAAGAGACTGACCATGCCTATGGACATCTCACAATGGGAGAGGGTGCTTGAAAAACTGGCCAGCCTGGGTGTTTTTCATGTTGCCATTGGGGGTGGTGAAGATGATGATCTGAGGGATCTTGTCCGCCTGGCACATAAGGCCAGGCAGTTGGGACTGACTCCCAATCTTACTACCGCAGCCTGGAACGTAACACCTGGCATGGCAAAAAGCCTAGTCGTATTTCACCGGGTTCATGTAAGTCTGGATGGAGTAGGTGGCACCTATGAACAGATGCGCGGGCATGATGGTTACGAACGAACCATCATGGGGCTCGAGATTCTCAAGGCATATCACCCCAGGGTCGGTGTCAACTGTGTTGTGGGGCGAAAGAACTACGATGGCCTGGAAGAACTGTTTGCCATCCTGCGTCGACTCAGGGTGTCAGAAGCAGAACTGTTGAGGTTCAAACCGACCGGCAGGGGCAGTAAGTTATTTGCCGACATGGACTTGACCCCATATCAGTACGAGCACTTGGTAAAAAAGGTGCTGAGGTTGGCGTTCAGATACAAGGTCAGGGTCAGGTTGGATTGTTCCTTTACCCCCATGGTGTGTTCCGGTGGATATGACCCTAAGCTACTGGCGCGACTGGGAGTTGCTGGCTGTGTGGCCGGGTCATGGTTGGTCAGTGTGGATCCTGCGGGAAAACTTTCCGGTTGTAGTTTTGATTCGTACAACGTCGGTTCCTGGAAAGACATGGGACGGGCGGAGTTGTTTTCAAGGTTTCGAAACTGGATTGACCAAGCGCCCATGCCGTGCCGAGATTGCGAATACCTTCAGATTTGTCGAGGTGGGTGTCACTTGGTTGCGCAGCATGTCACAGGTGACTTTAGTGCTCCTGACCCAGGGTGTCCCAGGGTCAGGCATTGGTCGGAGAATGACCAATTGCCATGAGGGTCTCGATGGTCTCCATCATTTGTTTCAGTTTTATCGGCTTGTCCAGGTAGACGTCTGCCCTGGTTTGTATCGCTCTCATCCTGCCTTCCTTGCCACCTGAACTAACCACGAGTACTGGGATGGTCTTGAGCTTTTCATCGGCACGTATGAGTTCTATCAGCTTTCCTCCATCCATGACTGGCATGTAGAGGTCCACAACCACCAGGTTGATGGATTTCTTGGTGAGTATTTCCCAAGCTTCTTTACCATTGTCAGCTTCTTCAATTTCGAGTTTCGTCAGCGGAAAATCCTCTCGCTGTGACATCTTCTGTATGCCATAGCGAAACATGTCCCGGACCACAATATTGTCTTCCACCAACAACACTCTGAATTCCTTGGGAATGCGCTCCTCATTTCGTGCATTCGGTCCCGCCTGGAGATGGTCGAGAAGGTTGCGAAGCGCTTCGCGACCTGGTGAACGGTCCATGATAAATTGCACGCCGATTCCCACGGGCCCCTCTTGATCATTTTGTGTTCGACGCCACTTGATTTCGCCCTTGACCTGTATGGGCTCTAACAGGCCGGGAAAGGATACTGAAAAATCGATCTCCTGGCCGAGTTCAAATTCCGAGGTAGTGGCGATGAAGACTCCGCCTCCAGAGATGTTTTCCGTATAGTCGGTCAGAAATTCGGTGGTGGAAGAGTACTCGACTTTCAGCATCATCGGAGATCTGGGGAATCTCCTCTGGTCCGCCCCTGAGTCCTTCTTGTCTATGGTCACGTTGCCTCCATCCCAAAAGAGTAGATGGTACTATAGCATTTGAAGCGTAATATTCAGGGGGTTGTTTTGTCAAGGAAAGGCGCTGGATTTGTCGGAATCTCCACATAACATGGTTGGATTTCCAGGTGCGTTCGAAAGATATGACCCAATGGATTGGGCCAGTCTTGGTTGGTGTTAGTTTTTGCCGGTTCTAATATTTCAACCTCCGTCCCTTATTTGAAACCCTCGCCTGGTGAGATACTTTCCAAGAAATATGGAGCTTATGATGACGAGGGGAATAGAGATGGACAGGCGAATGATGGAGAACTTTATTCCTAAAAAGGACGCTTCGAAAATTGTCATGGGCACCCTGCAGATTGCGGATGCTGCTATATAGGTGAAGATGACCCCGAGATCCGCACCTTTGCGGTGCAAACTGTAGGCAACCGGGAACGCGACATAGAGGCCTCCGACGGTTGTGCCTGCAAGGAGGATTCCTCCTATATGGCCTTTGATGCCGGATTTACTACCGAAGTGTTTTTCTATACTTTCTTTCTTGACCCAAACTTCGAACAATCCAATCAATATGAATGCGGGAGGTAGAATTTTTACCATTTCCAGCGAGAAATAGCGGAGATTAACGGCCATCTTTACCCCAGGTTCAAATCCTTTCAGAAATGAGAAGATGAGAAACATGGCATAAGCCACGAACCCTGCAGCCTTGATATACTTCAGGTATGATGGTGCCTTCATTAGAAAATCTCCCCGAAAAAAACACCTGTTGTCACCGCTACGACTAAGGCGATAACAAGGCTAAGCATATTTCTTATGACAGTTACTTTTATGCCGAAAAACTTTCTCTCTATGGGGAAGGTGACGAAACCGACCATCATCAGGGTCGTGGTAAAGGCCGATATGACCGTGTAAGTAACGCTTTGTTTGAGCAGAATACCGCAAAAAGGAAAGGCGATGAATCCTGGCATGAGAGTTATGGAACCGAAAAATGAGGCCAGCAAGGTTCCCGTTAGCATGTTGCTTTTCCCCAGATAGTGAAAGATGAGGCTTTGGGGGACAAGGGCGAGGATGATGGACATCAAAACGAGCATCGAGGCAAATGCCGGGAGGATTTTGGTAAACCTTTTCAGTGCAATTTTTAGTGCCTGGTAGGTCTTGGCGCGGTTGGCCATGAAAGAGATAAGCAAGCCTACGAAAAGTACGATATAGAGTAGGTACATGTGAAAAGTCTCCTCCGGGCACTAGAGAATCGTTTTGCCCTTGAGCCTCGTGCAAGCGGTAATGTCGTTTTCATAATAGAAGCCGGTTTTCTCCGCTTGTTTTGCTGTTCATGTATATGCCCCGGGAAATATCTTGGCAATTGTTATGATGTCCATTTTGGTTTTGGAGTAGGTGTATGATCGGCAGTAGCGCGATGACTGGTTGTAACAGGCCCGGTCCTTTGTTACATTGGCTGCTCCTGATAAGCTTTTCGGTGGTAGTGTTACCATCGCT
>CAYSLH010000133.1:0-12703 GCA_964431605.1 uncultured Myxococcales bacterium | reverse complement strand
CAAGCACGACGCGAGACTTTTTCATCCTTGTAAATGCCCACGCCATCAACAGCAGCAGTATCCACCCGGCACCCAGTTCGACCTCCAAAGCCCAGGACGGGGACCAGAGATGAAAATACGCAAATGGCACCAGGGACGGCCTTGCGGCAAGTACGCCTTTGAGTCGTTGTAAGTCGCTCGGGTGCAAGAGGTTGGGCAGCAAGTAGCTGAGACCTGCGAAAATAAATATGATTCCAATGGTCACCACAGGCATTTTCCACGGACTGTGGCTGCTTTTGCGGTGCAGCAGGTATTCCAATGCTGAAATACCTACTGCCGGGAGGACGAAAAAAACACCAAGGCGATGGGCGGTCATGGTCAAAAGGGCCAAGACCGTGATCCACAGCCAGTGGAGATTGCTGCGAGGGCTCGACCACCAACCAGCCCAGAAAAAAAGGCCGACTGTGATCATGCCGATGTTTTTTGGAAACTCAGCAGCCAACAGGCTCAGCAATGGAGAGCCAGCAGCCCAGACAGCGCCGATCCAGGGAGCTGGTTTTACGGACATGGGTTTTTGCTCGCCGGAGATGTTTTTTCCAAGGCAACCCACGGCCAGAAAAGCCCCGAAAACACTCAAAGCCGCAAGAAACGATATTGTGATCTTGGTCGCCAGGATGGAGTCATTGCACACTAGGCGAACCAAGACCATGAGCCACACCACCCAGGAGGATTCCGGGGTGTGTAGATGACCGGAGAGGGCAAACCTGCTGGCCTGGGTGACGTAGTAATAGCCATCGTAGCCAAAGGGATGGGGCTGGGAGACCAGAGATGTCAACCGCACCACAAAGGAAATCCCGAAAAGCACAAGCAGGGCAACGACGGTCCTTTTCGAGTTCAACCTCGTCAGTATGGAGTTCCAGGACATCCATTATGACCTATCGTCATAGGAGACCATGTCGCAAGTGGTTTATTTTCGATCTTTTGGTTTGCGAACACATCCACAGTCGAGCAATATGTCCGTAGGAAGGAGACAAAAGTGCTTAAACGACGTCTACGAAAGGCCCTGGCCGCGATAGTGGGCAACGAACACCTCAAAACAGAACCTGCGGAACTGGCGTTATATTCATATGACGCCACACCCCAGGCCGACCCGGCCATGCCGGACGCTGTTGTTCTACCCGGTTCGGCCGAAGAGGTGGCACGGTTGGTGGAGTTGGCTAACGAACAAAAATTACCGATAGTGGCAAGGGGCGCCGGAACCAATCTTACCGGAGGAGCCAGGGCAATAAGGGGTGGACTGGTGGTCTCAACCCAGAGGATGAATAAGATATTGTCCGTGGACGAATCGGTCCTCCAGGCGGTGGTCCAGCCAGGGGTGGTCACCAGGGATTTGCACCGGGCGGTGGAGGAAAAGAACCTCTTCTATCCTCCTGACCCCCAGTCTCACGATACATGTACTATCGGAGGAAACCTGGCGGAAAACGCTGGTGGTCCGAGGGCCGTGAAATACGGAGTAACCCGTCATTTCGTATTGGCGCTCCAGGTGGTGTTACCCACCGGGGAGTTGGTGAGATTGGGAGCCAGGACCATAAAGTCGGTTGCCGGTTATGACATGGTATCTTTATTGGTGGGCTCCGAAGGGACCCTGGGAATCATTACCGAGGCGACCTTGAGGCTCATTCCTCTCCCAAGACATAGAGGTACCGTGCTTGCGGTGTTTTCTTCCCTCGAAACGGCAGCTTCGAGCGTTGGCGCTATTTTGCAAGCCGGGGTGTTGCCGTCAGCGTTGGAGTTTGTCGATGGTCCCACTATCGAGTGTATTCAGCAACACCAACCAATTGGTCTGCCCGAGGATGCTCGAGCAGCGTTGGTCATCGAGGTTGATGGCGCAGAATCGCAAGTGGCACATGAGACCGCGAGGGTGATTTCAGTCCTGGAGTCGTCAGGTGCCACAGAGCTAAGACAGGCAGCTGACCAAAAGGAGGCCGAAGTTTTGTGGCAGGCCAGAAAGGCGGCAGGACCTGCGTTGGCGAGCATTGCGCCCCATAAGTTCAACGAGGACATAGTGGTTCCCATTACCAAGCTGCCACAGGCAGTATCTGGTATCCATGAAATAGCAAAAAAACATGGTGTCGCCTGTGCTTGCTTTGGTCATGCGGGCGATGGAAACATTCACGCTAATTTTTTAGTACATCCAGAAGACCTCCGGCAGGCCCAAGAGGTTCACAAGGCAGTGGAGGAGACCTTCCAATTAGTCTTGAGCCTTGGCGGTTCCATAACCGGAGAGCATGGAGTGGGCACCACGAAACAAGCTTTCCTGGGAAAGGAACTATCTCCGACTGTAATGACCGTAATGAGAAAAATAAAAGACGCACTCGATCCCAATGGAATCATGAATCCTGGAAAAATTTTTCCCACGGGATTTTTGATCGGACCCAACGATGAAGCACAAATCCATTGATTATGACTTGGAGGCCATGGAGCAGGAGCTGTCCAAATGCGTCAGGTGCGGCACCTGCATGGCAGTGTGTCCTGTCTACGAGGCCATGGGTTTCGAAGGAGGGGTCGCCAGAGGAAAGCTAAGCCTCATCAGCGCACACCTCGATGGGCGATTGTCGGACGGCAAGATATATCGTTATTTTCTCACTGCATGTCTTTTGTGCAATCGGTGCAAGAGCTCTTGTCCCAACGATGTGGACACTGCCATGGTCGTGCAGGGCGCAAGGGCTATGCTGGCGCAGAAGGGAAAAATAGGACGACTAAAAAGGTTCGTGTTGCGCAGGATAATGCCACGAAAATCTCTGCTACCGGCTCTCTTCAAGGGAGCTAGATTGGCTAGACCATTGTGGGCAGCCAGGGTATCGCAAGACAGCGGACTGCATGTCAGGTTCATGCACGGCCCAGAGGGGCAGAGGCGAAAAATTCCGCCCATTGCAAAGACGTTTTTCTTGGATAGCTTCAAACCGACCCAGCATGAAGAACGCTCCGGACCCAGGGTGCTTTTGTTCGTGGGATGCGTAAATAACTACCTCAGGCCCCAGGCTGCAGAAGCTGCGGTGAAGGCACTGGAGCAGCTTGGCGCAAGGGTGGAGGTTCCTCTCGGGCAGGGCTGCTGTGGGCTTCCGGCCTGGGGCGCGGGTGAGGTGAGCGGAGCCAGGAGGCTGGCAGAAAGAAACCTGGACGCATTTTTACCGGATTTAGACGATCTTCCCCTGGCAATCACGAGCACATGCGCCTCATGTGCATACATGCTCAAGGAGAACGTACCCAAGCTTCTTTCGGAAGATGAGGACAGAAGAGACAGGGCTATGAAGATGGCGGAGCTGGTCGTCCCGTTCTCCGTGCTCTGGACTCGCTTGAGTTCAACATCGGCTGAGGGCCCAGGGAGGAAGGCAGGCGAGGATAAGACGGTCATTACCTATCATGATCCCTGTCATCTTTCCCGAGGTTTTGGAGAAAAGGACGCACCCAGGTTTTTGTTGACCAACCTCGATGGTGTACAGCTGAAGGAAATGAGTCATCCTTGCAGGTGTTGCGGTCACGGCGGAAGCTTCAATCTTGCTCATTATGACATTTCGCTATCATTGGGCGACGACAAGGCACGACGTGCCGTGGCCACAGGTGCCGAAGTGGTTGTCACCGAGTGTTCCGGGTGTGTATTGCAACTCGATGAGAGTATCGGTCGGGTAAAGACCGGAGTAGAGGTGATCACAACCGCGGAGGCGCTGATTCGATTCGGGGCAGGAGCAAGAGACGAAGAGAGCCAAACCTGAGCACTATAGTTGACAATTGTCCTGCTTTTTTCGTATGCTGCTTGAAATTCAACGGATTTATGAGGTTCAAGATGGCTACGAAGAAAAAGAGTCCAAAGAAGAAGACGGCAAAAAAAGCAGTAAAAAAAGCGACTAAAAAGAAGGGGGCGGTAAAAAAAATAGCTAAGAAGGCAACGAAAAAAACCAAGGCAAAAAAGAAGGCAGCGAAAAAAGTTACGAAAAAAGCAGTGAAGAAAACAACCAAAAAGCCGGCAAAGAAGGCTGTAAAAAAACCGGCTAAAAAGACAGCGAAGAGGACCACAAAAAAAGTAACAAAGAAGGTGACCAAAAAAGCTGTAAAAAAAGTAGCCAGGAAACCAGCAAAAAGGGCCATCAAAAAAGCAGCATCCAAAAAGACGACAAAAAAAGCCCAGAAAAAACCAGAAAAAAAAGCAACGAAGAAAAGGATGATCAAAATTCCGAGTGTGGATATCTCATTGAAGGATAAGGTCAAGAGGCCCAAAGACGTAGCATGGAGAATGATAGATGGAGAGGCGGTTATCGTGACCCCTTCCGACAGCGTTATGCATTCACTGAACGAAACCGGTACCCGTATTTGGGAGCTGATGGACGGACAGAAGAGCGTTGCAGATATAGCTCAGGCCTTGCAGGCGGACTATGAAGTAGAAAAGAAGAGAGTAGAGGCAGACACCATGTGGTTCGTGGAATGTCTTGCCAAAAAGGGCCTTGTTTCCGTTTCTTAGAAACCGTAATTTTTCTAAATTATGGGGAAAACCGGCCGAACATTGCTCGGAGGAGCTTTTTGTGTCCAGAAGTTTGATGGATAGATTATTTCTGGGACGATTGATCTTTTATTGAACAAAGGGTTAGTATCAAGCACATATGCCGAGTGACCATTTCGCCTCGGCCCTCTTGGTGGGGAGGTCAATTCATGTTTGGGAAGATTACGATTTTTTTGGCCCTCAGCGCGGCGCTTGTAGCTGCAGGTTGTGATTGTGATGGCGGCACTACCGTGCAGCAGTGTTGCCCGGACTGCAGCCCAACCATAGAATTCCAGCGTCCTACGGGTAATTCTCTATCGGAATTCGATGACGCCAATGATGATTCATCGGATGGAATCCAATATGCCGTTCGGGTTCAGACCATCGGTGTACCGGAGGGGACCACCCTGACTCTCAATGATGGCAACGGCTTGTCTCGCCAGGCAGATGTGGTCATGGATGACGAGTCCAGCCAGACCGGCCATGTGGATTTCGGCGAGGTGGATTTCCAGGTTGGTACGGTGGAACTGTGTGTGGTCGGAAATGTCTTATTGGACGCCAACGCTGATGGAACCACAGGATGCGAACAGCGCATGGTTTCATTGAGCGAATGTAAATCCGTGCAGGTTCAACTGGGTGTGCCGGCTTGCCGATTTGAATCTCCCACCGATGGAGCAACTCTCACCGCTTCAGATGATTCGTCAGCCGCGGATGGATTCCAGTACGATGTCTCATTGGTATGCAAGGGTGTCAATGACGGTGAAGCCATCTTGCTGAGTGTTGCTGACAGAGCTCCACATGAAGGCGTATTGGCCAATGCTTCGGTTATGTTCGATAGCGTAGATTTGGAGGAGGGATCCAACGTTTTGACCGCTAGGACCAAGGGGCAGGACGGCTCTGATGTTGTGACGCAGATCGGTGTCACGGTGGATACGGGAGCTTGTGCGGTGAGGCTGATTCCCGTAGATGGCACGGTACTCAAGTCTTCTGACGATGAAGATGATGCTGATGGTTTGCAAATAACGGCCACAGTAGAGACCGACCACGCAGGGGCTTTCGTGTGTGCGGACGGCAGCGTCGTGACTGTCCATGTAAACGGTGAAGCTTACGATGCCGGTACTTTTTCAAATGGCCAGGCACAGGTTCTCGTCACGGTTCCTGATGGGACGGTAAACGCCTATGCAGAGGTGAGCGGAAGCTCTACCGGCCGTTCCGTGGTGAACCTCTGGTCTGTGTGCGCCACCGAACTCCAGGTCAACCTGGAGGCTCCTGCCGATGGAATGACCATAAGGGATATAGCCGACCAGGATGAAGACCAGCCTGGAATACAATTTCCAGTGACTGGAACTACCATGGGGGTCTCTGACGCTGAAAGTTGTTGGGTGGAACTAGATGGTGAAGTGGTCATGTCCGGAGAGGACCCTCTGGTGCCGGCCGTGTTTTTCCCGGGCAGTGATTTCGAGTTCGACTACCTGACATGCATGCAGTCACGTACCTACACCATAGAAGTCAAGTGTGTAAACGCTTGCGGTGATCAGGTGTCGAGTGAGATTCATACGATTACATGCCAGACAGAGCAGGTTACGTGCGAGATATTGGATCCGACAGATGGCGCGAGCTTGCTTTCTTCGCAGGATACCGATGCGGATCCTGCGAATGGACTCCAGTATCAGTTGCAGATAGCAACCGAGAACGTACCGGACGGCGCAGGATTCACAATCCTTGGGCTCGATGCTCAGCCCCAGGGTGCGAGCATTTCATCGAACGCTTGGACCGGTGAGGTTACGATTCCTGAAGGTTCGGATGTTCAGTTGCAGTGTCAGTTGGATTCCGGTGAGATTTCACCAGTGAACACGGTTTGTGTAGACAGCATGCCGCCAGTGGTGTCTATCGTGTCTCCGTCTGCTGGGACCTTGTTCCAGGAACTGACGGCGGACGTGGTCATCACCACCGATGCCCCGGATGGCGTCGCGGTGATCATCGATGTGTCAGATGGAACCACTACGAATTCATATCAAGGTACGGTAAACGGTGGTGGAGCAACGGTTGCCGTGACGCTTTTGACTGGTGAACATGTTTCTTTGACAGCAACGGTTTGGGATGGTGCTTGTGGCTCTGAGCCACAGGATGGAAACTTTGCATCCAGTGAACCTGTGGATGTCTCTGTTATTCCCTGTACCGGCGCTCCAGTGATTTCCTATACCAACCCCGTACCTGCGGATCCCCCTCCCACGATAATACCCAACGCTGGTGCATCCCAGGTCTGTGCTGATATCACGGAGATTGCCTCGGGCCAGGATGTCACCCTTACCGTGCTGAGCGGGGGCCAGGACGGCCCAAGGCCTGCTGATGTGATCGCCGGATCCTCCTATTGTTGGAACGTGGTTTATTCCAACGGGAACGGAACCTTGACCATCGATGCCCAAAATGCCTGTGGTGCATCATCGCTGCAGCAGGCGATTTTCGTGGGCAATCCCTCGGCTCCCACTATTGCGATAACTTCTCCCGCTCCTGATTCGTGTAGCACACAGCAAGATGTTCAGGTGGTAGCGGCCACTACCAACACGGCCACAGGAGATGTATGTTATTTTTGCAGGCGCGTATACACGGGTGACAACACGATCCCGGAATGCAATGCGCAGAGCCCGTTGCGTTACGCAACCGACCTGGTGGATGCTTCTGGTAATTGTGGAGCCTCCAACCAGATCCCGTCCGAGGGTGATTGGCAGATATGGGCAAGTGTAACCAACTCAGTGCCTCTTACTTCGACTTCACAAGGCGTGGTCACCAGGTATGATGTTACCGAACCTGCTGTGTCCTTTGCGCAGCCTTCCGACGGTGCTGTATACAACCTGGCGTCTGTGGACGCAGATCCAGGCACGCCGGGCTTCCAAATCGCAGTAACGGTCTCGTCCAATGAAGACGGCACCCTGGACCTCAGCGGTCATGATGGGATCGTGTCAGGACCTACGTGGAACGGATCTGATACCTTTGATGCCCTGGTCACCTTGTCGGAGGGGGACTTCACCCTGGAGGCCCAGGTGGCTGATTGCGCGGGTAACACGGGTCAGGCTTCGTCGATCATGGTAACGGTGGATCGCGTAGCTCCAGATGGAGTGATCGATGATCCGGATGATTTGGTCCCCATGGGGCTTTCGGCTGATTCGAACGCTGCCCTGCCGGGATTTCAGCATGACGTGACTGCTTTGTTTACCGACGCTCAGGCAGGAGACCAGGTCTGTGTGGAGCGCAACATAAACACAGGAGGATGGAGTAACCAGGTCTGCCATACCCTGAGCGCTGGTGAGGCCAGCAATGGATATACCTTTGTGGACTACGAGTTTTTACCCCAGGGCCAGGATTTGGCTACAGTACAGATTCGTATTACGACTTCTGACCCTGCTGGAAACTCCAGCCAGGATTCGGTCACCGTTCCAATCAACCTGCTCATGCCAAACGTCACCATCACAAGGCCTGAAGACAATGACGACATCAACCTGCTCGGGGATATGTGCGCGGATCCCGGCGTGCAGGTGCAGGTGAACGTGGAGACTGCCAACACAACGGCTGGTGATCTCCTGGTGCTATGCGAGTGTAATGGATCCTGTCCCGTAGCAGACCCACAGTCTTCAGACCTGTGCGCCCGTGCCGGATTTGGAACGGAAGCCTGGGTAGGCAGCGTAACTGGTGTGACAACGCCCATCGCCTGTGTGGATCTTGCCGAAGGTGACGATATCCTCATCGCGTATTCTGAAAATCTGCCTGACCAGGGCACCTTCTCGGCCCCAGTGCTTGTGCATGTGGATGGGGTCTCCCCCACGGTGGAAAACTGTGTCGTAACCTCCGACGCTGATTCCAATGGATGCATCGATGGAACCGAAGGCTCCATGGTCGTGACATGTGCCGTGTCAGATGGACCCAACCCCCTGGACGGCCAAACGGCTACTTTGCGCAGGGATTGGCCTCCCGGAACGGTGGTGGCATCCGGAACCATATCTTCAAACAGCGTTACCATCACAGCGCCACTTTCGGACGGCGATTATGCCATGACGCTGGTGTTCGCGGATTTGATGGGTAACCTGAATATACGTAGTGATACTCCGGTGGTTGCAGATCCCGAGGCGCAGTTTGCCATCAGGGCGGACAGCACGGCCCCGTCTCTGACCATCACGAGCCCCTTGGCCGGGGTGCTGAACCTTTCGGATGACGACAATCCCGGCACCCAGGACTTGGATACGCAGTTTTGCGTATCCACTGATGCCGAAGACGGCCAGATAGTATCGCTCATTGTGGACGGTAACACCATAGGCACTCCAGTATCCGGCGGGGTGGCTTGTACTTCCATACAGCTTGGCCAGGGAGACCACCACCTGTACGCGGTGGTGGAAGACACATGCGGTAACTCCACGACCAGCGATTCGGTGGATGTTACAGTGGACACCATACTGCCCACCATTTCCTGTTCCCAGCCCTCGTCCGGTTCGGCATATAACGTGCTGGATGTTCCTTTCACCTGCACCACCAGCGAGTACTTTGCGGGCCAGAGAATAACCGTAGTGTCCACACTCGGGGGTGAAAGATGCCAGCAGGCCACGGACGCTTCCGGTACAACGTCTTTTACCTGCAACTTGCAGACAGGCACACAGGATCTTACCCTTACCGTGGCGGACCAGGCTGGGAACATTTCCAATCCCCTGGCCATAGACAACGTCACAGTGGATGTCACTGGTTGCCAAATCTCTCTGAATTACAGCGGAAATAAAATCTTCAACGCTTCTGATGACAAGGACGCAAACCCGGCAAATGGTCTGCAGGTGGACGTTACGGTTTGTTCTACAGACTGTGCCAACTGCTGCACTGTAAAACTGTATGTGGATTCTGCACAGGTGGGTGCGGACCAGAGCCTGGATGCCAGTGGTTGTACTACTTTTACGGATGTGACGTTCGCAGATAGTGATGCGGGCAGGGACGTGGAAGCCCACATCATCGACCAGGCTTCCAACGATACCTACACAGGGTTTAGCGTGGAGTTGGTAGACCTATATCCTCCAACCATCACAAGGCTCACCCCGGGCGCGGATAACGTTACGTGTGTCGCTGCCTCGGGAAACCCCTACGTAAACGGCACGGATATATTGGCTGACAAGGTGGCTGGCGCGCCTTGCGAGATGGATCTGCAGTTCCGTGTAACAGACGGTGGAGATGTTAGCTATCCCGGTCAGTTGCGCATAGAAGAAGGCGGTGTCATAGCCGGGCCCACGAGCATTACATCGAACCCACAGGATGTTCTTTACGCAAACCAATCATTGGCGCACGACCAGACCCACAACCTGAACGTTATCGCGCAGGACTATGCGGGTAATACTGCGACACTGAGTATGACGGTGGAGGCTGATGTTGTGGCTCCTGCCGAGATCACAGACGCTGCTTCTTCCCTGGTTCATTCCCGTCATGCTGATGTGGATATGAGCTGGAGCGCAGTGGGTGACGATGGGGCTTCTGGCACGCCTGCAGCATACATTGTCAAGTGGGCGGATGCTGCCATGGCTGACCAGGCTGCATGGGATGGGGCCACGGAGGTTTATTCCGGTACGAGCACCAGCCCCAGCCTGCAGTGGTTGCCTCCTTTGCACACATATCATTTTGCGGTGCGAGCCCAGGACGAGGTGGGCAACATGGGGCCTTTGCCTTCCGGGGACGTACCCTTGGATAACAACTGGACAACTGATTCGTATACAGGACCTGGTGGTAATTTCGGCTTCAGTGCTTGGAGCGTGGGTGATGTGAACAACGATACTTACCCTGATTTCGTTGTGTCTGCACCGACACTGAATGGAAATCAGGGCTCTGTCTTCGTGTTTTATGGGGGTGATCCTCTTGATCTCACCTCTCCCCAGGAGTTGAATACTGGACAGGTGGAAGTCTTTGGTTGGGATGTGACATCCGGTGACCTGGATGGAGACGGGATCAACGATTTGGTGGTAACGGGATTTTATTATGATGGAGGAAATGGTAGAGTGACGATTTTCTGGGGACAGGATGGGGCACCACTGACGGCGAGTCAGTCAATGACCATAAACGGAGTTGGTGGTGGTCAGTTCGGACGCTCAGCCGAGGTCCTGGGTGATATCACCAATGACTCTCCCACTCACTATGCTGATCTGTTCGTGGGCGCCCCTGTCATGGATTCCAACGGGCGTGGGTATATCTTCTATGGAAGGAGCCGCACGGATTGGGCAAGCGTATCGAGCGCTACTGACGCGGATGTGAATATCCTGGGCATAAATTCCGGCGACTGGTTCGGTTACAGGCACGGGGCCACGAGTTTGGGTGATATGGATGGAGACGGTTACGATGATTTCGCCCTGGTGGCCTCTGCTGTAAACGAGGTATATACCTTTGATGGGCAGACCATTAAGGGCATAGGATCGTCAAGGGACGTGGACCCAGCCACAGACGCCATCGACACTATCAGCTATGGTGGTACATATGATGACGGTACGTTCAAGTCCGGTTTTGGCATGAGCTCGGTGGGTGGTGTGGACTTTACCAACGATTCTCGAAACGATCTTGTTATTGGAGACGCTTATCACAATTATGCATACTTGTTCCAAGGCATGGACGGAACGTCACCTAGTGTGGTCATCGATACCAGTTGGACTGCCAGATTCAACTTGACTCCTGCTATGAATTTTGGTTGGGATTTGGCTGGTGGTGATATCAATATGGACGGTTGGATGGATCTATTAGTAGGTACGAATTCCACAAGTGGAAACAGGGCCGCACTGTATCTAAACTCGAATCAGAGTCCCTTTTTCGATGCTCCAGGGGCTGTTTTGACGGGTGGTGATTACTATGGCATAGGAATTACCGTTGGTGATTTTGATAACGATACTTTGCCGGATTTGGTGATCACCAGTTTGGAGGGTGGCACAGGTATGGTATATGTGATACATTGATGTGTGGAGGCTGAAGATGAAAAAGAAAGAATCAAGGCGAAGAAGAAAATACCAAAAACCAGCGATTGATTCGCGGGAAGTCTTATTTATGTCCAGCACGTTCAGCACTCCAGCAGCGGCTGTCTTTTATGGGCCGGAGCGGGAAGCTCCCAGGCGAAGCAGACGTTGATCTCCGCTATTGTCAGTTCTTAGGTTCTTTCGGTGAAAATCAACTTTCTCGCCTGTGATATTCCCTTTCAGGTTGTTGCCGAAGATTCTTTACGTCAACATACTTTCGCACTATTGTCCGGTTACGTTACAGAGCAAAGGCCGTTATATACTCTTTTGATGGATCATAGAGCAGGCAATAGTTTGTCCAAAGATAATCTAGATAGATCCATTTCTTTTGACGCACGTCGGGATCTTATAGATTTCAGAGGGTTTGATGGGCAAACAATTAAAGTTGTCTTGAAAACATGTCACCACGAAGCTGTTTCCGCGGCCTTGGGTTATCTGCTGGCGGCAGTGCTCCCGCTACATGACGGTATGCTCTTGCATGCTTCTGCTGTGCTAGGATCAAAGGGCGCTTGTGTATTTCCGGGGAAATCCGGGGCTGGTAAATCTACCATTGCAAAGAATTCCTCAATGACTTTAATTCATGAAGACAGGGTAGCAGTGCGCAGGAAAAAAGACGGCTGGGTAGCCTATGGGCTTCCCATGGTAGATAATGATGGTTATCCGGGTAAAAACATCAATGCTCCAATTCGTATGCTTGGACTGCTGCGCAAGTCAGATCATGAAAGACTTATACCTGAAAAAAAGCGTTATGCTTTAGAAGAGCTCTTGCAGAACGTGGTGTTACCAAAGGGTAAGGGGCTGGATCCTGCTCGTACCTCTCTGGTATGTATGGACTTGGTAAACGATTTGCCTGTGTTCGAAGTGTATTTCAAAAAAGGCTCTGACGTGGCAGAGCTGCTCTGAGGTCTATGGTGGATCTTTCTCCCTATGCTGATAAGTCCCTTTTTGCTTACAAGTATTTTATTTATAGTCCCAGTTGGCAGTGTAACGCCAAGTGCAGGCATTGTTTTATACCTTTGTCAAAAAGACGCTGGGGAAAGTTTGAAAGACGGGTGCTCAATGTTGCGGTTGATTCGGCTCCTGATGATGCGCGCATCATAGGAATCACGGGTGGTGAACCTTTTGATCACATCAGGAGGTTGTACGAGGTTCTGGGGGTAATAGCCAAGTCCGG
>CAYSLH010000132.1:11173-12719 GCA_964431605.1 uncultured Myxococcales bacterium | reverse complement strand
GGGGGCTTACCCTGGCTTGGCGTTTTTGATATTTTTAAAGTTATTTTCCCACCGAATCTTTTCAGAATAAATGTGGAGTTGCGAAATTCGTTACACTTGTATCCAAACAGTGATACGGCCTTGACGGATGCCTTGTCCGTGAACAAGTTGCAACTGATACCATAGGAGGAGGTTGAAAAATGATATATTTCGATCCCCTGTACTTCATCGTGGTTGGGCCAGGACTTTTGCTGGCCATGTGGGCATCGTTCAAAGTCAAGCGGACATTTGAGAAATATCAGGATTATGCCATAGCCAGCAGGGCCAGTGGAGCAGAGGTAGCAAGGGAACTTTTGGAGCGAAGTGGAATAGAAGATGTGGAAGTAGAGCTTCACCAGGGTTTTCTCTCCGATCACTATCACCCGTTGAAAAAAGTGGTCAGGCTTTCTCCCGATGTATACAACGGGCGGTCCATTTCAGCGGTGGGTGTTGCAGCGCATGAAGTGGGTCATGCAATCCAGCATGCCAATGGATACGCCCCCATGAAATTGCGCCAGTTGTTGGTAGGACCGGCCAACATCGGATCAAACCTGTCTTACCTGATTATCATAATTGGATTTTTTGCTCATGCAACCGGTTTGATATGGGTTGGCATCTTCCTGTTTTCCGCCGTGGTCCTGTTTCAGATAGTAACCCTGCCAGTGGAGATAAATGCATCGTCCAGAGCAAAAAAGCAACTCGTGGCAACAGGCATCGTGTCTCACGAAGAATCATTGGCAGTGGGAAAGGTCCTGAACGCAGCCGCTCTTACTTACGTAGCTGCCGTAATCTCGAGTTTGTTGACCTTGATATATTTCGTAATGAGAGCGGACAGAGACTAGGTCCATTTATCTCAAGTATTTTCTAGATAAATTTTAAACCTTTTCGAAAGACAAAGGAAAACCCCCTGCTGGCGCCGAGCCTGAATTCGACAGAAGGGGGTGGAGGGTCTGTAGCAGACTCAGGTAGGAATTGCTCGGAAAACCTGATTTAGGGACTTACGGCATCCCATTATGTGCAATATACGAGTGAAATCTTAGGTGTCAATACCGAAGAGTAAATAAAAGTACTGTTCTACCAAAATATTTTATTATGCAGGGCAGAGTTAATATTGGGGACAGGAAAAAACAGCCTAATTGAAAAATCCCTCAGGGACAACCCACGCCAGGCAAAATTCCTTGGTTATTGGACTGAGGTCCCGCCTCAGCACCGCACTCGCTGTTGAAACCTTCTCCAGTTCCAAAATCGTCAACGACCACGTAGACATCTACCAGTGAGCCTACTGGTGGGTCGTTCCATGTATAATTTACTCTCTGTGCCTGACCCGGTTCCAGGGCCCTGTCTGTATATACAACTCCGATCAATTCGCCAAGAGACGGATCTCCCTGGTAGAACGATACAGGTATCGCTGCCGGTGCAGTGATGGCTCCCCGGTTTTCGACCCATACCCTGAGTACCATGTGATCAGGACATCCACTCGATACCATGGACGGAATATCCGCTGCCAGGTCAGGTGCTGATATGGCGT
>CAYSLH010000132.1:0-11163 GCA_964431605.1 uncultured Myxococcales bacterium | reverse complement strand
CCTTCTCCTGGAGCCAGTTCGTTCTGTCGATATGAATTATACAAAAGCCATCCATTACTCTCCACAGCCGGAATGGATCCATCTTCATTGACGTTGGTAATGTGGTAGGTATGTTGATTCCAGATTCTTCTGGTGCGAACCCAGTTGTCTTCCACGTCGCCAAAAACCCTGATGCCGTGATGCTGACCAAAAGAAAAATCATTTGCACACACAACGATCTCGGCATTTCCATCGTTGTCTACATCTGCGATCACCGGATATTCGTAAGCTGTGGCAGAGGAGTTTTCTGTCTCCCACAGTACTTCACCTGTCGCGCCGTCATATATTCGAAGATGAGTCTCGTCATTGTAAACCACCTCGGCATAGCCATCTGCCTCGAAATCGAATACGGATGAGCCGGTACGGGAGGAAGAAAAATCCTGGGTGGTCTTCTGCCATGAGATGGAGCCATCAGTCTCGAACATGACGTAGGTGTTCATGTCAGCCACCCCTATTTCCGGCTGACCGTCTCCATCGAAATCAGCCACAGTAGGGGGGCCTCCGTCCCCGTTCCCAGGTAGGGCCACTGGACCCCAAACCAGTGAGCCATCATGGTTGTGAAGTCTTACTTCTCCATCGGCAACCACTACGACTTCGGGGTAATCATCGTCATCGAAATTGCCTATGGCAACGAACCCATCCTTGTATTGGCCGGTTCCATCCCAGTAGACGTCGCCATTGGAACGATAGAAGGTGTTTCCCGTGACAAGCTCAGGATCCCCGGCCTTGTCCAGGTTTGCCACAGCGCTCAAGGGGCCCACTCCATTATCACCAATACCACCGGTACCGCTCCACAGCAGAGTGCCGTCGGCCCCGTAGACGTATGCACCGTGGATGATCTCTGGTGTTCCGTCCCCGTCCAGGTCTGCTATCTCAGGACCACCCCATTGGTTTCCTCCATGCAGGTTTGCGTAATCATCACAATTGCCAAGATTCTTACAAGACCATTTTACTGTGGGCGGCCCTGACGGATGGGTATCGAAGACCACGACTCCGCCGCCAAAGCGCAACGTTACAAGTTCTACCAATCCGTCACCATCGATGTCCCCAGCCGCGATGGATGCAGCTGGTGCCGTAATGTCCCCCGATGGGGCCACAGCCCAAAGGTCTTCGAAAGAATCGCCTGATACCGCTCTGAGAACTCCTGAGCCAAGATTGGTATGTTGGCCGCTCTGATAAGTGTCGAAAGAGTTGAAAACCACGTCCGGGACATCATTTTCATCTACTATACCGTCGTTGTTGTCATCCGTGAGGTTGACCACTGTGGGAGTAGTCATGACCTGGGACTTATCAGAAAACAGGGCGCTCGACGACCAACCGACTTCTTCCATTGGTTCAAAGTCTGCACGAGGTGGAGTATAGGAACAGTCAGGATTGGTCGGTCCTCCATCACGGAAGTCATCATCCGTGGCGTCACAAACATCTCCAAGCCCGTCTCCATCATTGTCGTTCTGATCGGGATTGTAGGTGTCAGGGCAGTTGTCAACGTCAGCGCACAGTCCATCTGAGTCCATGTCATCTTGTGGGTCTGCTGGGCATGGATCACAAACGTCACCTTGTCCATCGTGGTCTCCGTCCGCCTGGTCTGAGTTCGACTGTCCAGGACAATTATCCTGGTCTTCGCACGTACCATCTCCATCTATGTCATTGGTCGCATCATTGGGACAGGCATCACAAGCATCTCCTGCGCCATCGTCGTCTGCATCATCCTGGTTGGGATTGGACTCGGATGGACAGTTGTCTTCGTTGGCACAGATTCCATCCGAGTCAGCATCGTTATCTGGGTCTAAAGGACATGTGTCACAGACATCGCCAACATCATCAGAGTCCGAATCTTTTTGGTCTGGATTTGATTCATGGGGACAATTATCTCCCTCGTCGCAAATTCCGTCGCCATCAGAATCGTTTTCAGCTCCTGTGGGACACGGATCACATTCGTCTCCCATGCCGTCATTGTCTGTGTCCAGTTGAGAAGGATTGCTGACACCGGGGCAATTGTCCACATCGTCGCATATCTGGTCGTTGTCTTCGTCGTTGGGTGACTGGTTTGGGCATGGATCGCACGCATCGCCCATACCATCATCATCTCCATCCGCCTGGTCAGGATTGAAAACAGAAGGGCAGTTGTCATCCGCGTCGCCAACTCCGTCTCCATCCGCATCGTCTACTGTACACTGCCCGTCGATACATTTGCCTACCTGACAGTCATCGTCGGTTTTACAACCAGTTGCATCGGAACATCCGGATATTACAAAACCCGCAACCACACTAACAGCGAACAGAGCGAATAAACTCCAAAACCATCTACCGAAGGACATGTTTTTCTCCCTTCATGTTTCATGTAAGATTAAAACTCATCTCAACTACGATGTTATTTTTACACTGGATTCCATTGAATTCATATAGTACTTTTTCCCGGTAATAATAAACACAAGTATTGGCTTCGTCAGAAACTGGTATTCAATTTTTGGTTTTAAAGTAATCAGTCTTGGAAATTAAAAGGGCGGAATAAGAAAGAATCAGATTTTGCTCTTGCCATTGTTCATGCCGAAATTTTTCATATTCTTGTGCCCGTATGTGTCCACGGTGGCCTCGGTAGTCTTTGCCGTAGCGCTTTCGTTTCCAGCAAGAGCGTTGCCGGATGTTGCGAAAAGCGCCCTGATATTGTCTCCGAACAGAGTAACAACACCAATGGCAGCAATAGCGATCAAGGCAACAATGATTATGTACTCGGTCATTCCCTGGCCATGTCTGTTCTTCCAGACTCTGTTCTTACGCTTCATGCGCATCATGATGCGCTCCTTTCTATTCAAAGGCATACATACTGCTTATTTGTGTTGCTTTTCTCAGTTGTAAAGACTGTTGTGCAAATCTCTGTTGTGAATTTTCTTTTGTATCAAAGCCATCACTATAATAATTTTTAGCATCATGCTGTCTGAATGACAATCGGTCAGATGACCGAAGGAATTTTTCTGAAATTATTACACCTTCGAATCTGTTATTGTCATGTTTTGAAGGCTTTGCTCTGGAGGAAAAATGCCCTTTCGTTTTTCATGTGTCATTTTCGTATTTTTTATCCAAACCACACCATCCATTTGCATAGCTGGCTCTGGTAGTAAAGTCGTCTGTCGCCAGAACACGATCGAGAAATCTGCAAACCTGCTTGGGGGTACTGAAACTTGGTGTGAGGATTCTAATGGCAAGAGACAGGGCCCTGCAAAAGAGTTTTTCAAAGGAGGGAGCATAAAGGCCGAGGGAACATACCGTGATAACAAAAAAAGCGGCCAGTGGACGTACTATTGGCCCAATGGAACAATCCAGAAGAAGGGAGCATACAAAGAAGGAAGGATGACCGGCCATTGGGTCTCGTTTCATAAAAACGGAAAAAAAGCCGCTAGTGGTTCATTCGACCAGGGGTTCATGGATGGATTGACCCGGCAATGGTATCCCAATGGAAATAAAATGTCTGAAGGAATCTATAGGAATGGAAAAAAAATCGGGAAGTGGAAGCATTGGTATCCTGATGGTAAAATTGAAGGACTGGTGGAGTTTATCAATGGAAGGCAAGACGGACAGGTGCTCTCCTACCACGAAAACGGGATCCTAAAGACCGAGGGTAGGTATTTAGATGGACTGCGTTCAGGATTATGGAAGACCTTCGACAATACCGGACGACTGTTGATTCAAGGAAAATATGAAAATGGAAAAAGAGTAGGAAAGTGGAAGTTTTTTTCTTCTAAAGGAAAAATACTGGGAATATGCGAGTTCGATAAAGGAACAGGTCTATGGAAGGAATGGTATGAGGATGGAAAAATAAAAGTGGAGGGAAAATATCTGGATGGGAAAAAACAAGGTGTCTGGAAGGAATACTGGCATAACGGCAAGCTAAAGAGCACCACTGATTTTGTAGATGACCAAAAAGATGGAAAAGTCATATTTTGGGATGAGCTTGGAAAAATCTCTCAAAAGGAACGATACATTGATAATAAAGAGGACGGAGTTTTTCAGGCTTGGTATTCATCAGGCAGAAGAAAATGGAAGGTGAGTTATGATAAGGGTAAGCCTTGTGGTTTATGGATACAATGGGATAAAAATGGAAAAGTAGTAAAACAGGCAAAGCGTCCAGCATGTTCCAACGACAAATAAATAAATGAATAATAGTAACAATAGTAACAATCGTCAGAGTCTCTTTGTGTTTCTTGTAGTATATTTACTCACCTGAACAATTGTTCATACGTAAACTGACCGGTTGTTATATTCTGTGATTTTTGCTAGTTTACCTATGTTATTATGTAGGCAGAATTTTAAACTGACTGTCGTACTTGTATTTGAAACAGTTAAAATATTATTTTAGTCAATGTTTCAGTAAATTCCTGGAAGGAGTCGATATGAACAGGAAGATTCTCTGGTTATTGAGTTCAGTTTTTTTTGCGTCAGCATTGGCGTGTTCCACCAGCCAGACAAATGGCGTTTGCCAAATTGACACAGATTGTCCTGCGCCCCAGGCCTGTATCGACGGAACCTGTGTGGGGGGAGAAAACCAGGACGTGGAAATCGCTGAGAACGTGAAGTACCTCGAAAAAGATCCCGCTTTCGAGTCATTTGTGAGAGAGCCGGATCGTTTGATTTATACATTTTCGAAACCTGCTTCCGAAGTTGGCGTCGAGGTGGATGACATCATCGTTGGGATCGAAGGCGGAGGCTATCTGAGAAGAGTGGAGGCGGTCCACACGGATGGCAACCAAATGATCCTGGACACGAGAATAGCAGGTTTGTCCGAGGCGGTGGCTGGTCATATGGTATTGCATTTCGAACCAGGCACAGACTTTGGTTACGATGGAAGATATGGTCATCTGGGGCAACCAGCACTATTGGACCTGGATCTTTCAGGAATCACATTGGTAGATACAGGCATATCCGTATCTTGTGGGCCTGACAATCCTTGCAACGGAGCAAGTTGCGATACCACATCTGATTGCCAGGCAGGGTTCGATTGCGATGGAGACGAAAATCCCGGCGATGGAGAAAAAGAAGGCATCTGCAAGGAGACCAGCACCACGACGGTTTATTCGAACCTCAAGGTAGAGATTGAAAAAGGACATCTCAAGTTCGACCCAGGTATTGATGTTGAGACCAAAAGCGGTTGGTTCAGTGGATTGAAGTCTTTCCACTTCTGGATTAGTGGACAGTTCGACCTGGATATGGATGTAAAAGCTACGGCCTCAGTAGGTGTTTCCAATTCAGGTAAAAAAGATCTCTACACTTTCAGCAAACGTTTTCTAAAGTTCATCGGGTGGTTCCCTGTTGAAGGCGAGGCTAAATTCGTTATCACCGCTGGATATGAAGTCGCGGCAGAGGTGGCTGGGTCGGTTACTGCTGGTTTTGACACACATGCTTTTATCAAAGCAGGTGGCGACTGGAAAAAGGATAGTGGTTGGGAGAAGATCTGGGAGCAGAATTTCAACACGAATAAACACGATCCCGATTGGAACTTGGAAGGAACGGTTACGGTCAAAGTTTATCTCAAACCTGACGTGGAAATCGTATTATATGAAACCGCAGGTCCCGCACTGAATCTAGAAGGGTACTTGAAGTGGAAGGGTTGGTTTTATCCCGATCAATGCTGGAAGCTTTTCTGGGGCTTTGTCGCCAACCTGGAATTGCGTCTCGGATGGTGGCTCAAAGAAGGGCTCGGTATTGATGAACCATCTCCATGGACCTTGTATGACACGGGAGACAAGCTGATTATCGAAAGTTGTTCCGTAAAGGTCTGCAAGGAAGGTACGGAGGAAGTCTGGTTCAAGGACAAAACCACTGGTGAACTGACAAAAATGGACGAGGATTGTGCACAAAGACAGCCACCAATGATCTGCGACAACGGCAAGTGTATCGAAGATGGTTATGGAGATCTTGAGGGAAGAGTCGAGGATGCCCTGACCCACGATCCCATTCAGGGTGCAACCATCGAAATATACAAGCATGATTCAATCCTCGATACCCTTCATAGCGATCCACAGGGAAAGTACCAGAAAACAGACATGGAGGTTGGAACATACACCTTACATATTTCTGCGGATGGATACATTCCAGCGACAGTGGTTGTGGAGATTCGTAACGAAGAAAAAACCTATGTTACGCCTCTTCGGCAACTCCCACAGAATTGCGATGGAGATGGGATTGCGTCCGGTCAGGTAATAGATGCAGTAACAGGGAACGGACTCAAAGCTGACTTGGAATTACGTGAGGGTGTGGACGTAAAGGATGGTCCGGTCATAGCCACAACATCTGCTGATGAAAATGGAAATTACAGGTTCGAAAACTTGCCATCAGGAAATTACACCGCCGAGGTCAGCTATGTAAATTACGCGACTAACTGGGCGGATATAATCGTGTGTGGCCATGATGACGCGGACAATACCAACGATGAATTGGGAGATCAGAACATCGTGCTTTCCCCTCTTTCCGATGGAAATTATCGTATTGTCTTGACATGGGGTGAAAATCCCAAGGATGTAGATGCTCATTTGTATACACCCGCAATCAGCGGACAACGTTATCACATCTTCTACAGGTCGGCTTGTCGGGGCGACAGGGAAAATCCTCCATATGCGGATTTGGATATCGACGATCGGGACAGTTTCGGCCCGGAGACCATAACCATTAAACAGTTTTCTCCAGGAACCTACACCTATATCGTTCACAATTACGGCGGTCAGAACGATCCTGATGATAGCGGCGATCTTAGTGGTGCAAGGGTCAAGGTATATGATGAGACAGGTGAACTTATTCGAACCTTCAACTCACCAGGTGGTGGTGGTTATTTCTGGAACGTGTTCAGCATAGATGGTTCGACAAAAAAGATTACTCCTATCAATTCCATCGGAGGCGGTTCCAATCCTGCTGATTTCCCTGAGCCGGATAAATGTTTCCCCTGATGCTTGAACAATAGGTGTCGGGCCGGGTGTTCAGAATACCCGGCCCTTTATTTTGAATTTTTTTTCGAGAGTGTTTGGTGCTAAGGTGGGCAAAATGAACAATGCTCAAAAAAACATAACAAAGAGTATAACACTGACTCTTGTTGTATTTATTTTCGTACCGATACTTTGCGCGATTTTGTGGTCTTGCTCTTCTGGTTCAAACCAAGGTCAGTGCAAAATAGATGAAGATTGCCCGTTCCCACAGGTATGTTTCGACGGCACTTGTGTAGGTGGTGAAAATGATGGCGGAATAGATGGTGGTGATGATCCCAACTGCACTTTGGATTGCCCCGTAGGAACGACCTGCCTCAACGATGAGCAAAACAATTCGAAGTATTGTATTGATAAGGATGGGAACGAACAAGGCCCGCATCAGACTTTTGATGAAAACGGAAACCTGATCAATGAAACGGAATATCGCAATGGCGTACCTGACGGTAAATCCACATCTTATTATCCAGGAGGAGGCATTGCCGAAGAAGGCCAGTACAGCAACGGGAAAAAGAACGGAACATTTACTTCGTATTATGAGAACGGAAATAAAGAACAGGAAGCAACCTACGTAAATGATGTAGCAAATGGCCCCTTTCGGTCCTGGTATGAAGATGGCACCCTGAGATCAGAAGGAGCGTATAAGGACGGCCAACCAGATGGACCCTGGGTATGGTATTATCCGAGTGGAACAAAACAAACTGAAGGAAGCTATAACGTTGGTGTCGAATGTGGCCTGTGGACCTATTACAAGCAAGACGCTTCTATCGACTATACGGAGGACAATGATCCTTGTCCTTGATTGTCTTTCGAGAGGAATAACATGAACATCTTAACGTTTTTATTAGCTGCATGTATGTTTTTTGTCGGATGCAGTGGTACTGATGATGGTAAGGATATTGGTGCAGATGATCCAATATATCAGGAATGCGGGAATGATATTTGGTGTTATCATGATAAGGTGGTTGAACTAGGTGACGCCGAAAAATGCGAGGATATTCTTCAGTATTGGGACGACAATGACAAGGGTGTTGTGGGTTCCTGCTATTATGAGATTGCAAGAAAAACCGGTGATTGTTCACTGTGTGATAAGATTGAAAAGGCAGACATCAAGGCCACATGTGTGAAGGATGTTTGCTAAATCATCGTATTTTGCTTGTTCGAGCCATAGCTTCAGAGAACTACCCGTTTTGGATATGAGACGCCATATTCTCAGGATATTTCATCTGAGTTGGCGACGGATCCTGAAGTTCATGGCAATAATCGTCTATGTGTTGGCTTTTACTGCATGCGAAAACTTAGATTCGCCAACATCTTTTCCCCCGCGTGTCAGCATTAATAATCTCGAAAAACAATATTTCTGTAAAAATTTGCATGCTGTTTTTGAGATGGCAAAGCCGAATGCGAACGACCGGTTTATTGGGACTGAGAACCCAAAGAGAACATCTGAGGAGTTAGCATACAGTTTATTCAACTTGCAAGCTCATGCGTCAAGGTGGTCCCTCTACAAAGTAAAAGAACTAACTATGGCTAATGCCTTTGGACGAACACTTGTGTCATCCTCGTACCAATTATTCGAAGGAACTTTTATACACAATGGTGTTGAGAAAAAAGCTTATGCGTTGGTAAACAGAGACGGCTCATTGGCCCGCTCTTTGCGTTCATGTTCGGAGTTCAATGATCTGGTAGATTCTTTGGACAGGAAGCCAAAGTCCAAACCCGATACCATGCTGATGGTCCGAGGATTTCTCATGATGACCGGAGTATCGGACGACAAGGATGTCATATTGGAAGAAGGCATGGCGCTCGATGAGAAAAAGCTGGCGTCTTTGGAAAAACAATTGGCTAGACGACCCTCTTACAGGTTCAAACATCCTGTTTTTCAAAAGAAACTTGGAAAAATTATAGTGTCTTTTTGGACCTGGAATCGTATCTCAGGAATGTTGATGCGTCATGTTTTGAAACTGGATTCGAAAGGTAGAATCCTTGAGTACTATCAGGAAAGATTCAGAGGAAAAATCGGCCAAACAGAAAAAATCTGATACATTTACATATTTAACGTCGATCGAACTGCAAAATTCGTAGCGTGTCATATCCTGCTTGATCTGAACTCCCTCACTGATATACCTTGCGTCAGATATTGAAAATATGTTCAAGGAACATGGGAGATGAAATGATCCACAGCGAAATAATTCAAGGTTTGACATTCGAAGATGTTTTGCTTTTACCTGCATATAGTGAAGTTCTTCCTCAGCAAGTGGATGTGTCCACCAGATTGACCCAAAAAATGAAACTCAATGTTCCTATCATATCTGCTGCAATGGACACGGTGACAGAGGCTCGAACGGCGATTACCATGGCCCAGGAAGGTGGTTTGGGTGTCATTCATAAGAACATGCCCATAGACATGCAGTCAAAAGAAGTCGCCAAGGTCAAAAAGTTTGAAAGTGGAATCATAAGGGATCCGGTTACCATCGATCCGGATAGCCCATTGGCCAAAGCCGTCCAGCTCATGAGCATACATTCCATCTCTGGTATTCCGGTAGTCTCAGGCAAGAAACTCGTCGGCATCTTGACCAATAGGGACTTGAGATTCGAAAGAAACCTGGAACAAAAAGTATCTGACGTCATGACTACTGACTTGGTTACCGCAAAGGAAGGGATTTCGAGAGACGAAGCCAAGGATCTGCTTCACAAACACAAGATCGAGAAGCTTTTGGTTGTGGATGATGACTATGCTCTAAGTGGTTTGATTACCATCAAGGACCTTCTGAAAACCGAGAAGTTTCCCATGGCAAATAAAGACGAAGAAGGCAGGCTGGTGGTCGGAGCTGCTGTGGGCGTTGGTAACGAGGCATTGAAAAGGGCTTCTGGCCTCGTTGAAAATTGCTGTGATCTGCTTGTTGTGGATACGGCCCATGGTCATTCATCCGCTGTCATAGATACGGTCAAGAGGTTGAAGAGGGAGTTTCCAGATTCACAACTTATGGCTGGAAATGTTGCAACTGCCGTAGGATGCGAGGCTTTGATGGATGCGGGAGCGGATGCGGTAAAGGTCGGTATCGGCCCGGGTTCCATCTGCACCACCAGGATCGTTGCCGGCGTTGGCGTGCCTCAAATCACTGCCATCATGGAATGTTCCGATGTTGCCGATAAAAGAGGAATACCGGTAATCGCTGATGGAGGAATTAAATTCTCAGGTGATATAACCAAGGCCATCGCCGCCGGTGCAAGCTGTGTAATGATAGGCTCCATGTTTGCCGGAACCGAAGAGAGCCCGGGAGAGGTGGTGTTATACCAGGGACGTTCGTACAAAGTTTACCGGGGCATGGGAAGTCTGGGAGCCATGAAAGCAGGCAGTAAAGACCGTTACTTTCAGCAGGACGTACATGAGACGAACAAACTCGTTCCTGAAGGCATCGAAGGCAGGGTGCCCTATCGAGGTGCTCTTCACCGGGTTTTGTTCCAGATGGTGGGAGGTCTGCGGTCTGGTATGGGCTATTGCGGTTGTGCTTCCATTGACGATCTTAGGACTAAGGCGAGATTCGTGAAGATCACGCAGGCCGGTTTGAGAGAAAGCCATGTGCACGACGTGATCATTACTAAAGAGGCACCAAATTACAGGCTTGGTCAATAGGAGAAAATCAGATGGTCTCCACAACTGAAGAGCGGATCCTCATACTGGATTTTGGCTCCCAGTATACTCAGTTGATAGCTCGCAGGGTCAGGGAACAGCGTGTCTATTGCGAGATTCATCCATTTACTACTTCTGTCAAAGAGATCATGGCGTTTGGCCCAAAGGGGATAATCCTATCCGGGGGGCCACAAGGGGTATATGCGCAGGATGCTCCCATATGTGACAAGGGTGTGCTGGAGTTGGGAGTGCCTGTGTTGGGTATTTGTTATGGTCTGCAGTTGATGATCCATCTCATGGGTGGAAAGGTTTCGCCTTCTAACAGACGTGAGTATGGAAGAGCAAGCCTCACAGTGCTCGATGATACAGACCTCTTTCGGGGTCTGGGAAAGACAGAACCTGTGGATGTCTGGATGAGCCATGGAGACAAGGTGGACGATCTGCCAGAGGGTTTCATTGTCTTGGCCCATAGCGACAACTCTCCAAATGCCTCGGTAGCAAATGTGCAACGGGGTCTTTACG
>CAYSLH010000131.1:9734-12829 GCA_964431605.1 uncultured Myxococcales bacterium | reverse complement strand
TGTTCGGCAACGAACATGAAGGAGCTTCTGATTACATGAAAAAACAAGCCGCAGGAACGTTTCATATTCCCATGTACGGGTTCGCAGAAAGCTTCAACGTGTCTGTCGCCGTAGCCATTTCCCTTGCAATCGCAATTCGCGGACGAACCTGCATGCTAGGAAAACATGGAGACCTGACTGAAGAGCAACAGGAAAAACTCATGTCCGAATGGTCACGCCGGTCGGTCAGAAAAGCTGACCTTATACTTCACAGGTTGAAATCCGACCAGGCCAATAACAAGACCTAAAATTGAGTCAATCCGCAAGGTCAGCTGGGCGCTGCTTCGCGGCATCCATCGACAGAGGTGCTGTTAAATCATCGATGCTCAAAAGCTCTCCAGGCACCTTGGCGATGAAACGACTCGGATCCCTTGCGGGGACTTGTGGCTAATTTGCAGCTCACTGCAAATTAGCCTTGACCATAATGCAGTGTGATATAAAATGGCCATATGAATCATGCGAGATATATCGAACCTCACATCCTTGAAGATCTAGAAAAGAAAATGGTTTTTATTGGTGGTCCCAGGCAGGTGGGAAAGACGACCGTTGCAAAAAACATTCTATCTAATCATTTCCCAAAGGGTCGTTACTTCAACTGGGATTTCGATGAAGATCGCTCAGACATCCTGAATCAACGATGGTCCAAACAAGACAGGCTCCTCGTTTTTGACGAACTCCACATGTACCCACGTTGGAAATCATGGATCAAGGGCCAATTTGACGTCAGGCGCGAGGATCATGCGTTTTTGGTTACCGGCTCGGCCCGTTTGGATATCTACCGTCGTGGGGGTGATTCTCTCATGGGACGTTATCATTATTGGCGCCTTCATCCATTCAGCCTGGACGAAATACCAGAAGGGATCACTCCTGGTGAGGCTTTCCATCGCCTGATGACAGTGGGAGGGTTCCCGGAGCCTTTCCTCGACGGTAACGAGCGTGAAGCACGCAGGTGGAGAAGGGAAAGATACGATCGGGTGTTGAGAGAAGACGTCAGGGACCTGGAAAACATTCGCCAGATTCAAATGCTGGGCTTGTTCATAGAAGCCTTGCGACAGAGGGTAGGCAGCACCGTGGTGCTTTCACATATTGCAAACGATCTGAAAATCTCTCCGAACACTGCCAAAACCTGGCTCGAGGTACTGGAAAGAATGTACCTCGTTTTTTCAGTCCGTCCTTTCACCAAGAACCTCCCACGAGCCATACAAAAACCACCGAAAGTATATTTTTTCGATAACGCCGATGTCCTAGGAGACCAAGGTGCCCGTTTCGAAAACCTGGTTGCTACTCATTTGATAAAACGCATACACAAGCAACAGGATCGTGACGGTTACCGCACCGAGTTGAGATACATTCGGGACAAAGAAGGCCGTGAAGTGGATTTCGCAATAGTAAAAGAAAACCGGCTCCAGGAATTAATCGAAGTAAAATGGTCAGACAAAAAAATATCACGCCACTTACGATACTACTCTGAAAGACTAAAACCGGCTAAAGCCACTCAAATCGTTGCCAATCTGAGTAAACCTTTCGACCATGGCAACATGCAGGTCACAGACCCCATCAGCTATTTCAGCTAACCTACGAGTATCTCCCCCACCGGCATCTTAGGGCCATAAATGTTCGACCAGCCTATCGTCAATAAGCCTGTTTCAGTGGGGCATGGAGCAGACCTGAAGACACGAAGTTTGACCTTGTGCTATCTCGATACACAGGGCGTTTCCAGGACAGGAAGTGACCGGAATGGAGGGATCGCACTCTGTCTGAACATCCGGAGGAACAGATCCTGAAGGTTCCAGGCATACGAATATCCCATCGTCTGTTTCAATGGATATATCAGTACACACGAGCCCATCGTCACACGCACCACACCTCTCCAGGCAAAACGGCTCAATTCCCCCAATTCCTCCTGCATCGACACACGTAAACCCACCATCACGACAGGAAGACAAAGGCCTATCCGGATCGCATCCTAGTTGAGAACCAGAAGGAGGAATACCGTTTTCAAGACAATACAATTGTGGTTCTCCGAACGGATTTGTACACTCCTGGCCTTCCGGGCAAAGAATGGTCCGTTCACAATGATCCTGCACACAAACCATACCCTGCTCTGCACAGTCTTGAACAACAATCCAGGAAGAATCCACACACTCCCGCACCATGTCGTCATGGCAAACAATAGCTGCATCTTCACAGCTACACACACCGTCTAAGCACTGCTCGTAATTGGAACAATCCGAATCTGTAGTACAAGGAGGCTTTGAGCAAAATCCATCTGCGCTGCAGACCATGCCGACTACAAGACAATCTTCACAGGCATCACCGCAATGATCGTCTGAGTCGCACGGAGCGCACATGCCGCTATCGCACCAACTCCCAGGATCACAATCATCCGGGCTCGTGCAAGGGACCTGTTCGAAACAGGTACCATTGCGACAAATCTCCCCATCGGAGCAGTCTTTAGAGATAGCGCATCCACACGATCCGTTGATACAGGCCTTGTTAGTATCATGGCTGCTGCAATCAACACACGATTGTCCACAGTGGGAGTCTAAGTTACAAACCTTGCACTGCTGTGTGTCACACCACTGGCCTGAAGGGCACTGGTCACAAGTACCCCCACACCCGTCCGACGCTCCACCACATTTTCCATCGCAATCAGAAACACACTCGCTGACACATTTGCCCTGTTCGCATGAAAGCTCTCCTGTGCAATCATCATCAATAGAACATCTCTTGCCCTCTTCACACGCGGTGCATTTTTGTCCGCCGCAGTCCACGTCTGTCTCGTCCTGGTTTTGCACGCTGTCGTCGCAGGATGGAGCTTGTTGGGAGCTGCACTTTCCGGACGAACAGTTACCCGAGTCGCAATCCGAATCCACCAGGCAACCTCCGCCATCCTGACACTTGGAGCATATTCCACCACAGTCTATGTCTGTCTCGTTCTGGTTCTTGATTCCGTCCGAGCACGACTCGGACTTCGAGCCACTACCCTGGCAACCGAATAAAAACAAACAAGCCATCACAACAACCTGCACAATAACGAAAAAACGACTCATATC
>CAYSLH010000131.1:0-9634 GCA_964431605.1 uncultured Myxococcales bacterium | reverse complement strand
AAATCATCGAACCATACCTGCATTTATCTATTGCATAATCTAACGGCTAAGGCGATATAAGGCAACACTCTCCCGGCGGTCCGTTACGAAAAGGTGTATTTAGACCTTTTGTATATCAGCTAAAAAAACTTTGTCTGTCTCCACTCTTTGGGTGTATCCCCCTCAGGACCAACTGCCACGGCAACTGTGTTGTCGACGTCTTCGCGACCATGGATCGCTTCGGCCCTGGATTTACCGACAAATTTCGGTTGGAAGCGATCCAGCCGCCTCAGCATGACAGAGATGGCCTCGGGATTGTTGTCGATCAGCACAGCGTCTCTGCCCAGTAAAGCTGCAGACTCTCCCAATGTGCCGCTCCCTGCGAAAAAATCCATTACCAGGTCTCCAGGCCTGGAGTGGACCTTCACGATTCTATTGAGAACCCCGATGGGTTTCTGTGTGGGATATCCCGTCTTCTCGTGGCTGTTAGGACTTACGATTGTATGCCACCATGTGTCCGTCGGGGTCTTGCCCCTGGCCGCCTTGTCCTTGCCGACCAAGCCAGGTGCCATGTACGGGATTCGATCCATCTGCTCGAAGTTGAAACAGTAATCTTTCGGATTCTTCACGTACCAGAGTATGTTGTCGTGCTTGGCCGACCATTTCTTCTTTGACCGAGCACCATAGTCATAGGCCCAGATGATTTCGTTGATAAAACAATCACGCCCGAAAATTTTATCCAGAGCGATTTTTGCGTAATGAATCTCGCGGTAATCGAGGTGCAAAAAAAGACTGCCAGTGGGCTTTAGCAAGCGATAAGCCTCTTCCAGTCTCGGCACCAAAAAATCCATGAAATCATCAAACGCGTCATCAAATGCCTTTGTGCCGATCTTGATTGTGCGATAACGCTTGTTCTGAAAGCCCGTGCGGTCACCTTCCTCATCTCTGATTGTTGCAATCTGCGTACGTGCCTGTTTCTTTCCCGTATTGAAGGGTGGGTCCACATAGATCAAGTCAACGCTATGCGCCGCCATCTCCTTCATGATTGGCAGATTGTCTCCTTCGAAAATTTCGATCGACCCCTGGCCCTTGGATAATGATGTCTCCGGCGACGATGTTACTTTAGTCCATTGTGTGGGCTTGCTGATGTCAGGGCCGGATTCCATCGATGGAGCATTTTCGCCTGGTTCGTTCCGTGTTTCTGAGATCGATCCCATTCCAGCGAAGTCTTCAGCACAGGTCCCGAAATGATACCTAAAACCTCTCTTCTGCCCTGAAGTCTTGATTTGCAACTTGCCCGGCGCACTTCCAGATTGTCCCCAGGCTCTGATGACAAGGAAGTCCCTCTTGGCCGATTGAGGGCGCAGTCTCTGTAACACTGAAAGCAGATCCGCACGACTGTATGGTATGCGAGGGAGAAGGACTCCGTCTTCCAGCCATCGAAGTATTTCTCTTGCAAGAGTTTCCATAGCGTAGCTCCCTGACTCAGCCTGCCCATTACACTTACCGTATATCTTCAGCTTGCTCATTTTGCCACAAGCATAACGGCAATGGTATGGATTCCTCATCAAGTCACCAATGGCCAGCCACTTGCGTTATTTCACCCTATCCTTCCAATATTCAGGTTTCCGGTTTAGTTGCATTACTGCTATGATCAATATTTCTCCATCGAGTATCTGATAGATTACTCCATAAGGGAAACGGTTCGTGAGACATCTCCTGGTGTTTTCAGAAAAAGGGGGCCAGGCTTGTGGAAATTGGATGATACGTTGGATCACAGAATTGACTTCCTTGGCCAACTGCCACCCAAGGCCCGGTTGGCATTCCTCATAGTAGTCTATCGCTCGATTAAACTCGTATTGTGCAGAAGGATGAAAAGAGTATTTCATTTGGACAGGCGTTCTATGATCTGCTGAAACACCATCTCCCCCGGAATTGTTTTAACCTTGCCTTCACGTATCTCGGCAACCCTCTTTTCAGCCGCCTTGGCCCACAATTCATCAATTTCTTTCTGAGATGGATTTAGGCTGTCAAGCAACCTATTGATCAGTTGGGTCTTTATATCAACCGGCAAAGACTCTGCCATTGACATCAGTTCATTTGCATCGATCATGACGTTCCTCCCATTTCCCGGCCACCTCTATTTATAACAAAAATGATACTATTTCGCTATCTCGAATTAGATGGCAAGTCCGTTAGCAGCGTGACCAACACAGCTGCGCCCATGGCCACAAGAAAGGTCACAGCCCTCGCGGTAATGGTTCCCTCCAGGTCAACGGCCCAGGAATCCAGCCCAAGTGCCAGGACCATTTTCGGCCACGCTATCCACACTACCGTGGTGCCAATTCCCGCAACGAGCGCTGTCACAAGGCCAGCTGAGCTGAACCTTTTCCAATAAAAAGTCAAAAGGATCGCCGGCGCAAAGGAGCATCCGATTCCAGCCCAGGCATACGACACGATTGTATATATGAGATCAGAGGTAGTAAGGGCGAGCACCAGTCCCAAAGCCCCTACCCCCAGGGTGGCTATCCTGGATACCAGCAGTACCTTCCTGTCCGGCGCTTTGCCGTGTTTGAGGATTCCCTGGTAGATGTCCTGCGATATGGAGGTAGAAGCCACGAGCAGCATGCTCTGCGCCGTGGACACCATGGCAGCCACGGCCCCAGCCAAAAGCAGCGCTGCAAGCCACCATGGGAAAAGCTCGGTCAACACATGGGGCAGGATCATCTCGTTGTCAGCCACAGCATCTGGGCCGAACAGAGCAAGGGCCCCGAGCCCGATAAGCACCACCCCGGAGTACGCGGCCACGGTCCATATGAGCGCGATGTTTCTTCCAATGCGCACGTTTCTCTCGTCTCTCATTCCCATGAACCTGGCGTTGAGTTGAGGCTGACCGCCCAAGTAACCAAAGAACCAGGCCAGGTTGTTGAAAATGAGAATGCCGGCCGCAAACCCGCTGGCGCCACCTGTCACAGAATCCATACCACCACCTGCCGACTCCAGCGCCTGCATCAAACCAGGTCCGTCAGACCCGGCGATCATTACAAGCATTATCACGGGCGTTACCACCAGCGTGCTGATCATGAGAACAGACTGAAGGGCATCCACAGCCACGACGCTCACAAACCCACCCACAGAGGCGTAAACCAATATGACCACAGCCGCGATGATCTGCCCCCAGAGCGGATCCAGCCCAAAAGTCTGCAACAGCACCTTGCCCGCTCCGGCAAACTGCGCCCCCACGTAAAACACGAAAAAGAACGTGATGATCAAGGTAGAAAGCACGCGTATGGTAGCAGCCCGGCTCGGATACCTGCTGGAAAAATACTCCGGCATGGTAAGAGCGCCGGTCTTTTGGGCCTCTGAGCGAAATTTGCGGGCAAGGACAATCCAGGCTGTGGAGATTCCCAACAGGCAGCCCACTCCAGCCCAGACAGCGCTAAGTCCAGACCCATAGACAAATCCCGTAAAGCCCAGCAGAAGCCATGCTGACTCACCAGTAGCTCGCTCGGACAAGGCCAACATCCAGCCGGGCAGCTTGTGTCCACCCAGTACGAAATCCGATTGAGATTTGGTCTTGGTCGCCCGCCAAAGGCCCAAGCCTACGGTCAACACAAGATAGCCTACGAAAATGGCAATCATGTTCCAGTTCTCCATGGAGTCAAAGTTTTGGAGCAAGTCTAAAACGCATTCTCCACGTGCTCAAGCGATCAAATTGGCCTAGGATTCAGGACTCTCATGAGACCGACCCTGGCTGCCATGTCTTAGTGTCATTTTGTCCCTTGCGGTAAATCAAAGTCGAGAGTAAATATCCTTTTTGGGCTGAGGGCCAAACAGCACCTTTTACACACGCGGGAGAAAGAACGATTGAGATTTCTTCGCAAAACAGGCCTGTGGTTGGCACGCAGGGCTTGGATCAACCGGGCCATTGCCGAAAACGCCGACCTGGAGGTATTCAAACACAGGCCTTCTGCCAGGTTGTTCATCGGCCTGGGAGTGCTCGCCCTGAGCATGCTCTTGGGATGGCCTGCCGTGGCGGCCCTGGGCGCCATCGGCATTTACCTGGAAAAACCCCTCATAGCGCTGGTGGGCGGCCCTGTCATATATGGCATAAGCTGGGTAATTTACGGCCTTGCTTTTCTGATTGCAGGAAAGGACCTGCTCAAATACGCTAAGGCATTGAATCGCTGGACAGCCAGGAAACTGGTACAGGCCATGGTGGGCGACCATTCCATTCCCGTGAACGAGACCAATGCTAAGGTCGATGAAAAAGATGAATCAAAACCCATCCCGGAAAAAACCCCTGATAAAGCTTCATCGCCCATTGGAGGAGACAAATGAGAATCTTATTTTGGTACTGCGATCGCATGGCCTGGACCCCCACGAGCAAGACTCTGCCCGAAGCCCCTGATGGTACTGCAGGGGAAGTGAAAAACGCCATCGCGGCCTATGTCCACCTGCAACCTTCGGACGAAGAGCGAGCGGGTAAGATGGAGACCAAGCTCGTAAAAAACGTCAAGTGGCTGGCAGGAAAGTGGGAGACCAAGCTCGTGGTTCTGCATTCTTTCGCCCACCTGGCAGAAGACAAGGCCGATGCTGAGTTTACCAGAGGGCTCTTGTCTCGTGCACGCACGAGGCTAGAAGACGCCGGGTACGACGTGGTGGAGACTCCGTTCGGGCACTTCAACGATCTCGAGCTTTCCGCCCCGGGCCATCCCCTGGCCAGGATCTACAAGGAATTTTGATGCTTCGACGTGCGAGGAGGCATCCAGGCTCTACATAGAACTATTTAGCTACATGAGTAACAGGTGCTGCTTTTTCCGCTCCCACCAGTTTCATGACGAGCTCGTAGCCCACGAGTCCAGGTGCGCTGAGCACTACTTTTTTCGCAAGTCCCATGGGGCCTGATTCATCGAAAAAATCTACTATTCTCACCAAGTCCGCATCCTTGTCATAAACCAAAAGTTCCCTCGGCTTCGAATCAGCAGCGGTTGGCAGCAGATCCACAACACCACCATCTGTGTCTTTGTACCTGCATACCAGTCGACCATCGTCACCAATACCCACATGCAATTTGCCATCTGGCGCCATGAACACCAAGGACACGTCACTCATCAAGCCCCGCGCAAAATCAGGATCGTCAAAAGGAGCCACAGCCCTGTGTACCTCCATTACTCCCTTGACGCTTGTAGCATCGAACAAGGTCAAGCCCTCGACACTGACGAGCACCGCCCTGAGCGAGCGCGCCTCGGGGTTTACCTGGCTTGCTCCCATCATGGAAGACGAGTTACCCATGGGCATGGTGGCTTCGATGGTGTGCACCGCTCTAAAGGGTTTTTCGGGAAAACTATTTTGGCACATGCGAGCAGCCAGGCGGGATTTGGGCCCGGTATCCAAGGAGCGGATTGGAGGAAACGAGCTACAGGCACTGACCCAGAGCCCCAACAACAAAAACATCCCAAAAACTTTCATGATGTCTCTCATCGAGGAGGAGAAAAACTTTTTTCGTCCAGGCTCTCGTTTATCTCCACCCGTCCGAATTCCAGCACGGTCCTGGCGTCTGGGCCTTCTATGATCTCCACCCGGCTAATGCATCCAGGCCTGTCATCCAATGTAAGAACGATTCGCTGGATGATTTTGGCCATGGCCTTTTGCCTCGGTTCCATCACGACCGTTCTTTTGAGATTGGAATCCAGCTCAGCACGAAAGGCCTTGGATTTATTGAAATTGCCAGTCAGCCACGATTGAATCTCGTCCACCACAACGCGTAGCGCCTCAACGCTTGCAGCGGCGTCCTTTTTCCACTTGCCATCGTGAAAGGAATAACGGGACAAGGCACCGTGGTTCATGATCATCACCGACTTGATGGGATCTTTGTACTCCCAGCGGATCGAATCAGGTGCCCTGAAGACGAATCGCCCGTGGGACTCGATGGGTGTGGATAATATTTTCAAAAACTTGTGCTGTACAAAATCCGCGCTTACGGACTTGACCGACGAGGCCGCCTTCTTTATGGAATCGAAAGACTCGGCCCAGTCAGCCGCACATACAGGCCGGGCGCTCAGCAACAACACGAGCAAATACAATCTAGACCATACCACCGTTTACTCCTATGACCTGCCCGGTGATGTACGACGCATCGTCCGAGCATAAAAACCTCACCACTCGTGCCACTTCATCAGGCTGCCCAAAGCGATTCATGGGAATCATCTGCTTTATCATATCGGGTGTCATGTGTTGTGCCACCTGTCTTGTCATGTCCGTGTCTATCAGCCCAGGGGCCACTGCGTTGACCCTTATACCGAGCCTGGCCACTTCGGAGGCCAAAGACTTGGTGGCGCCTATGAGCCCAGCCTTGGCAGCCGAGTAATTCACCTGTCCCTTGTTTCCCACGAGTCCGGAAGCTGAGGCCATGACGATCACAGACCCTGCGCGTTTTCTCATCATGGCCTTTATGGTGGGCTTTGTTACGTTGAAAAACCCTGCAAGGCTCGTATCGACAACCCTGTCCCAGGAATCGCGGGACATGAGGGGAAAAAGCCCATCAGCCGTGACTCCTGCGTTGTTGACCAAAACGGCCGGGGCCCCAAGCTCTTTATACAGGTCAGGCAGCAACTTTTCACACTGCGGTCCATCAGTGACATCGAGCTTCAACAATCGCCCCACCGTCCCTCTGGCCGTCCCTCTGGCATCGACCATTTCCAATGTCTGTGTAGCAGCTTGCTCGTCGGAACGATAGTTTATCACCACGTAAAACCCGGCACTTGCCAACTCCACACACACAGCCCTGCCGATGCCCCTGCTGCCTCCTGTTACGAGAGCCCAGGGTTTATCCGGCGACTTATCCAGCGATTTTTTAACCATCTTCCCACTCCTGGCCCCAGAAAGAATCATCCGGCTGAAATGTCTGGATCTCCACTGCCGCTATCTCATGGCCATCGAGTTCAACCCGACCTTTGAATACGGCGTAATTGTCAATCTCGTATCCTACCTCGACATGGGAATCCAGCTTGGATCCGACCACCAGGGGCTTTGTATCCAGCCTGGTTTTCCTGATACCCACGAGCCACCACCGTCCCCCTTGTTTTTCTTTGTCCCTCTTTCTCCAGCCTGCTAAAACACCAGCAGTCTGAGCCACGACCTCTATGAGCACCACCGGATCCACTTGCCCACAATGGGCCAATGGCCACGAATCGCGAACCTCGGTACGGACCTGAGCCTGGTCCCATGTGGCCTGAACAAACTCGTCTATGAGCAGCATGGGCCTTCGCTGGGGAATAAAGTCTTCTATTTTATATTGATCGCTCATGTCACTCTTTATTGACGAAAGCTTCCGATGATTGCTTCACAATCAAGCCCCGGAGGTATCCACCGGAAGAGAAGTCTCCCCCTTGAGGGTTTCGAACACGATCATGGTATTGACCCTCTGCACTCCTTTCATAGACGTAAGGGAAGATACCAAAAAATCCCGATACGCTCCTATATCCCTTGCCACCACCTTCAGCAGGAAATCACCTTCACCAGCCACGTGATGGCATTCTAAAACTTCCGATTGGCGCAAGACCTCTCCACGAAACTGGTCGATGTTCGTCAGCCGATGGGAAGCCAATGAGACGAGCACAAAAGCCATGAGGCCGAAACCGAGTTTTTCCCTGTCGAGCAACGCCACATAGCTCCCGATCAGTCCCCGCTCCTCCAGTTTCCTCACCCTCTCCAGCACTGAGGGCGCGGACAGGCCCACCCGGGCTGCCAGTTTCACGTTTGTTATCCTGCCGTCTTTTTGCAAGATGCTCAAAATCCTTCGGTCCACTTCATCCAATGAGGTATTTCTTTCCATGGCCTGCATTAATGAGGATGATATCTTCTACTGTCAAACAAAAACAAAACAAGTCCGCAAAAACATTAACAATAAAAGGAGACAAGAACCCCTGTCTTTTCCTTAGTCAGCACATGAACCTGGACGATGCCAATGGACCACGGATGGTCTGTCTGCGGGCTTTTTGCCATAAAAAATCTCATCGCCCAGCAGCATGAGTTTGCGCGACAGGGGATCTCGACTTATCGCAAATCTTACCAAGTTGTGCATGAAAGTATCTGGGTGAGAGTAGGGGCAAACCTTTACGCACACTCCACAGTCGGACCCCAGAAGTCGCCAGGTTCGATAGCACGTGTCCATCTCGGTCTTCCATTTTTCCACACCGCGGTATTGTCCCTTCTTGCCTTTATCCACCGAGCCGGAAGGACAATTGGTTGCGCACTTGGCGCAGATTTCGCAAAACTCCTGTACACCGAAAGCCCTTGGTTCGTCTTGCTCGAGGGGTAAATCCGTGCTCACCACGGCCAACCTTACCCTGGGGCCGAACTTTTGGGTGACGAGTAATCCCAATCGCCCAAGCTCTCCCAGACCTGCATCCACCGCTATGGGTACGCACATCAGCCTGTAGTTACCATCCACATGAGCCCTGGCGCTATAGCCCAGGAGATTTATGTACCTGGCCAGAACCATGGCCATGTTGGCGATCTGAAGATAGCGAAAGGATGTCTCGGTGGTGGCAGCGGAAAAAGGCGCCTGCCTCATCATTGTATGAGACATGCGCACCGCTATCACCAAAGCGTGGGTGTGATGTGAATAATCGATGGATGCACCGAACTCGCCGGGAGACCTTCCGATATGGCTATAAACATAAGTTTGGTTCAACTTGGTACACCCAACGAGATCGGCACCCAGATATTTTGCAAATCCTTTCAGTTTCTCTGTGAGCACCTGCCCGGAGCATTCAAGCCTGGGTTTTCCCAACTGCTCCAGCTCGTCATCCAAAAACTTATTGACGTGCTCTACCTGAGAATACAACGCTGACTGGTAACGGGAGGTGACTTTGTCGAAGGTTTTTGATCCTGGTTCCGCCAAAGCAGGCATCGAGTTGATTCGCTCATCGAAATCAACCTTCTCGGGATGTAGATCATAATACGATCTATGCTCCTGAGTACCAGGCTCTAGTCTGTAAAACCGGTGAAAGACCGCATCTCGCTCATCGACCCTGGTCTGTTGGCCGACCACCCTGACCTGTCCGACCCTTCCATAAGGTACGACGAGCAACAAAATTCCCAAAACCGCCAAGCCCATCATCACCAACAGCATCCAGTCACGTCCGGGAAAATCCATCAATAATACGACGGCCAAAGGACTCAAACCGGCGATACCCAAAAGTGATGTAGCGACCAAGGCCCGCCATTGCCTTTCACGACCACAGCCAATGCCAAAGAGCACCGCAGCGAGCAAGGCTATACCAAAAACAGCCCAGGACATAATTTCCAACACGATCATCACCCAGACAGACTATCCCCACGGACTGCATTGGTCGAGAAAATCCTACTCGAGCATTCCGAACTGTCCCAAAGACCGCATCCACCTCTCTCACCGTCATGCGCTTTTTGTCATACCCGGCCGCTTGGTCGGGCAGGAAATACATTCCGTCACGCGGAGGGAATCGTTGTTCCAGTCCGGCATATAACTCAGCAGCCAACATTGGAACCGTCACGCCACGCTGGACGTGGAATGCAAACATGCGGTCGAAGAGCAAATAGTTCTGCCGTTCGGCGATGACCTCTGCCTGGCCGTTTTTGGAAACGAAGACCGGTAGTTGTTTTAGGTGAG
>CAYSLH010000130.1:0-12917 GCA_964431605.1 uncultured Myxococcales bacterium | reverse complement strand
TCTTCTGGTCAAGGGGGGACCGATGTCGAGCCGCGCCAGCCTTCCGCTCGTATTGTCGGCGCAGTTTATATCCTGGGCCGTAACCATGTCCGGCAGGAAGGCGACGCCCATGCCGACCTCCACCATTTTTTTCACTGTCTCTACGTTATCGGTGGATACTACCGGTTCGACGTTGACCCCCATCTTGGCAAGATGTTCTTTGATCAACCGTCCGGTGGGACTCTCCGGCGACAGGGAGATGAACTGCAGGCCCTTGATGTCGCTTGGGCGAACGTGTTTTTTTCCAAACAGCGGGTGGGTTTTTCCGCAAACCAGAGACACATGTTCTTCGATGATTACTTCATGGCGTAGTCTACGGTCTGGACGAGGGTCTGCAACCATGGCGAGATCGAGCTTGTTGTTCAAAAGGGCTTCCATGATCTCGTTCGAGTGCCGATACAGAACCGTTGGGTTGGCGTTTGGGAATTTTTCTCTCATGTTCCAAAGGACCTGAGGGAGAAAATATATTCCCACGGAGTTTACAGTGCCTATCCTGACCTCTCCCACGACTCCATCGGCCAATTTTTCCACCGCGTGCCGTGTTTTCCTCACGGCGTTCAAAACCTCCTGGGCGTGCAATGCCAACACCCGGCCCGCCTCGGTGGGGCTGACTCCGCCGGGACGCCTGTGAAAGAGACTTGCTCCCAGTTCCTGCTCTAGTTGTTTTATTTGGTAAGAAAGGGCCGGTTGAGTGATATGGAGGCGTGTGGTGGCACGGTTGAATCCGCCTTCCTCCACTATGGCCAGAAAACAACGTAACTGATGTAGCTCCACTTCTTTATCCTCATTTCCTGTTTTGGCAATCCTCTTATTATAAGCTGCTTCAATAGGAAGCTGGCCAGTTTTTCAGCCCGACTTTATGGGCAAAGTCTGCCACGTTGATATCTATAGTCAAGATTTTTTGACAGATGTTTCACCCCGGTAACTTTGGCAATCAGCAACTGTTCTGGTGAGTTGTATCTCATTTGGGCAGGGGTATCAAGTCCGTTTATGGGTTGCATATAAAATTTGAGTTGGACAGGCAAGACAGAGGTTGACTACAACAATCGAGCATACTGCCCATGTTTGTGAAAATTTTTTTGTAAAACAACAGAGGCTAGAAAAAGCTGGAGCCTCGATTGTTCAGTGAAATCGCCAGTAAAGCAGTTTGGAGTTCATTTTTACGGCATTGAAAGGAGCTGCCATGACAGAAAAAAGGCAAACGCCTAAATTGGACGAGCTGACCAAGGGCCCTTGGCCCAGCTTCGTCACCGAGATGAAGAAGGTCCAGGACAACCCAATGGTCAACGATCTTCTGGGTCAGCTGGAACAATCGTACAACGAGAAAATAGGTCACTGGAAACACGGTGGCATCGTTGGCGTAATGGGTTATGGCGGAGGAGTCATCGGCCGCTATAACGATCTGCCAGACGAATTCCCTGAGTGTAATGAGTTCCACACCATCCGTGTCAACCAACCGGCTGGATGGTTTTACGATTCGAAGACCATTCGCAAGATTTGCGACATCTGGGAAAAACGCGGTTCTGGTTTGACCAACTTCCATGGTTCCACCGGAGACATGGTGCTGTTGGGAACCAGAACCAAGGAACTCGAGCCGTTGTTCAGTGAGCTGACCGCCATAGATTTCGATCTCGGCGGTTCGGGTTCGGATGTAAGGACCCCATCATGCTGCAATGGCAAGGCGAGATGCGAGTGGGCGTGTTATGACACGATGAAAGTATGTCATGAAGTTACCATGAATTTCCAGGACGAGCTTCACAGGCCGGCGTTCCCGTATAAATGGAAATTCAAGTTTTCCGGTTGTGCCAACGATTGTGTGGCATCCATCGCCAGATCCGACTGTGCTGTAATCGGAACCTGGAAGGACGAGATCAAGATCGATCAGCAGGCCTTGCAGGAGCACTATGGTAAAGGCAGTGGCGTCGATATAGCTAGGGACGTGGTCAACCGGTGTCCCTCCCGCTGCATGTCATGGGATGGTACGAAGCTCGAAGTGGCGGACGAGGACTGTGTCAAGTGCATGCACTGTATCAACGTGCTTCACAAAGCCCTGCGTCCGGGTGATGAGCGTGGTGCGGCCATCCTCATCGGCGGCAAGGCTCCCATCATCGGTGGCGCCCTTTTGGCTTTTACTTTGATTCCTTTTATCGACATCGAAAATTCACTCGAGGATATCTATGAGGTGGTGGAAGAAATCTGGGACCTGTGGGGTGAATACGGAAAGAACCGTGAGCGAATCGGCGAATTCATTCAGCGAATCGGTTTAGGTAACTTCTTGGAGCAGGTTGGGCTGGATCCAGCCCCGGAGATGATCTCTCATCCGCGTACCAACCCGTACATCTTCTTCGAGTTGGATGGTGATGATGAGTAGGCTTGGCCGAACTCTATTTTCGGCAACTTGAAAAACTTAGGAGGAATTAAGATATGGCTGAAAGAAGAACCGACATTGGCCCCCCTCATTATGAAAACTTTCTACCCCCTGTCATCAAGAAGAACTATGGCAAGTGGCTGGATCACGATATTCCTAGACCAGGGGTATTGGTCCACACAGCTGAGTCAGGTGATAAGGTCTGGAGCGTTCGCGCGGCAACACCAAGACTGGCCTCCATCGTCACCTTGAGATTGTTCGCCGACTTGGCAGACAAATACTCAGACGGTTACATGAGATGGACCAGCAGGAACAATATCGAGTTCTTGCTCACCGACGAGTCCAAGGTGGACCCCCTGATCGATGAACTCAAAAAAGAAGGCTATCCCGTCGGTGGTACCGGTGCATCCATCACAAACATCGTTCATACCCAGGGATGGGTCCACTGCCATTCGTCCGCATCAGATGCATCAGGTGTGGTCAAGTCCATCATGGATGAGCTTTTTCCGTACTTCGAGAGTATGGACAAGCTTCCGGCAAGGCTTCGCATTGCTTTTGCTTGTTGCCTGAACATGTGTGGCGCGGTTCACTGTTCAGACATAGCCGTGTTGGCGGTCCATAGACATGCACCAAAGATCGATCATGAGGCCATGAGCAAGGTGTGTGAGATTCCGTCCACCATTTCCTCTTGTCCTACCGGAGCGATTCGGTCTGCCACGGTGGATGGAAAGCCGTCTGTGGAAGTTATCGAAGAACAATGTATGTACTGCGCCAACTGCTTCTCGGTATGCCCGGCCATGTCCCTGAACGATCCCGAGACTGATGGTATTTCCATCTGGGTTGGTGGAAAACTCTCCAATGCCAGATCCAAGCCCATGTTCTCGAAACTGGCTATCCCATACTTGCCGAATAATCCACCAAGATGGCCTGAGGTTGTCAATGCGGTCAAGCACCTGGTGGAAGTGTACGCCAAACATGCCCGCAAGTACGAAAGAATGGGTGAGTGGATCGAGCGTATTGGTTGGCCCAAGTTTTTTGATCTCACGGGGCTGGAATTCACCAAGTACCACATCGATGATTTCACCCATGCCGGTGAGACCTATAACAGATCAGCGCATAATAAGATCTATAACAGCTAAGGAGTAACTGCCATGAGCGATGTGAGCGTCGAGACGGTCGCGGATACCATGTATGACATGGTCAAGGAGTACCACGGAAAGAAAAATCTGAAGGCTTTGGACCTCCAGAAGGCCATGATCAAGAAGTTCGGTGATGACAAGGTCGACAAGAAGATGTGCAAGGCGGCCATACGTCAGCTCATCGACTCAGGTAAGTGCACGTATTCGTATGTGGGTGGAAGCTATATCGTTCTGCCTCCGGAAAAAACAGATTGATTTTTCCCGCTGGGCCTGCCCAGGCGGGCCCAACGGGTTTGTGTCTTTTCTGCCCGACCTGCCGACATGATTTTTCTGAAATTCTAAAGGTGAGGTCGGTACGGATCAATTGATGTATCTGGATTGAAAGGCGAATAGGAATGGGCCTTCTAAAAAAGAACAAGAAAAAGAAACCAATGAGGATGAGTGGTGCTTCCACCACCCAGCAATCGAACCTGCGTCCATCTCAAGTGGAGAAACTGGCTCCGTGTATCGCCAGTTGTCCCGCAGGAAACGACATACGTTTGTGGTTCAATATTATCGCCCAGCGTGAAAAGACAGGTCTGGAACTGGAAGAAGCTTACAAGAAGGCTTTTGATGTACTTGCCCAGACCAATCCTTTTCCCTCAGTACTGGGAAGGGTCTGTCCACACCCTTGTGAGGAGCATTGTAACAGGGTGGAGAAGGAAGGTGGCGTGTCTATCAATGCCCTCGAACGCTTTATAGGAGACTGGTCCTTACAGAAGGGCGTGGCCTTGCCCAAGATAGAGGGAGAATCCGAAAAGACCGAATCCATCGGTGTAATTGGAGCTGGACCTGCTGGATTGAGTTTTGCTTACCAGATGGCTCGTCGTGGTTACCCGGTTACCATATACGAAAAGACTAGCAAGCCAGGCGGTATGACTTACTGGGGTATTCCCTTTTACCGATTGCCAGAGGACGTTTTATTGGCAGAGGTCAAGCGTATCCAGGATCTGGGAGTGGAGATAAAGTACAACACTAAGATAGGCGTGGATATCTCAGCCGATGATCTGAAGTCCAAGCATAAGGCCGTGTTTGTCGCCATCGGAGCCGACCAGGCGAGAAGACTTTCCATACCAGGTGAAGAGGGTCCGGGAGTATGGGGAGGAACCGATTACCTTGCAAAGCTCAATGGTGGCGAACAAGTGGACGTTGGAAAAAATGTCGCTGTCATAGGCGGAGGAAACACCGCCATCGACGCAGCACGCATGGCTCGCCGTGTCGGCGCTCAGGTCACGATTCTCTATCGCCGTACCAGACAGGAGATGCCTGCCATAGAGCAGGAGATCGAAGATGCCTTGAAGGAAGAAGTGAAGATCGAATACCTGGTGGCGCCTGTAGAGATAAAACGTGATGGCGATAAGGTTGTAGCAGTGGTTGTGCAGAAGATGGAGTTGGGAGAACCTGATGAGTCCGGAAGAAGAAGGCCGGTTCCCATCGAAGGCTCTGAATACGAGATACCAGTGGATTCGATTATCGCGGCTATTTCTCAGTCTCCCGATTTCGAATCCCTTGGAGGTCTCAAACCGGAGCAACGCTGGTACGAGCAAGATAAATATTTCCAGGTCAAAGAAGGCCTATGGGTGGGCGGAGACGTGGTAAATCCCGACCTGGTCACCACTGCGGTTGGCCAGGGGAGAAAAGCAGCTGAAGCCATGCACGCGGTCTTGCAGGGTAAGGAAAAACCTATACTGGAAGATCCTCGTCCTCCCATTCCTCCTGAGAGAATCAAGATGGATCTGGAAGAGATCTATCCGACCAAGCAGCCAGTGACCCCCTCGCACAGACCTGTGGACCAGTGGCTTTCGGAACCTGACAAGGAGATCGTGCAGGGACTGAGCGAGGAGCAATTTCTGGAGGAAGTCAGCAGGTGCTTTTCATGTGGGCTTTGCTTTGGTTGTGAGAGGTGCTGGATGTTTTGTACGCCGTCTTGTTTTGCCAAGGTGGACAACCCGGGACCCGGAAACTACTACTCCATAAACCTGGACACGTGTGACGGGTGCAAGAAGTGTGGTGATGAGTGTCCTTGCGGGTTTATTGATTTGTCCTGACGCTGCTCGTGTATGAGTGGCAGAACCGGGGAGAGGCGTGGCAAAAGCCAAACTACCAAGACTGGTGGTCGCCGGGCTGTCCGGAGACAGCGGAAAAACCCTGGTGACCCTGGGGCTGATCAGGGGACTGGCAGCCCGGGGTCGTGTTGTGGCTCCTTTCAAAAAAGGCCCTGACTTTATAGATGCCGCTTGGTTGGGAGTCGCAGCAGGTCTGCCCGGACGTAACCTGGACACCTTTTTGATGTCGCAGGATGTCATTCTGAGTTCTCTTGCCGGAAGTCGCGAATACGCTGACATGGCGGTGGTGGAAGGAAACAGAGGCTTATTCGATGGCATGGACGAATCAGGAACCCATTCCACAGCTCAATTGGCAAAGCTTACAGACAGCCCAGTGGTTCTGGTGGTAGATGTGAGCAAGACCACCACCACCATCGCTGCTTTGGTCCTAGGGTGTGAAGCCATGGACAGGGATTTGAACCTGGCGGGCATAATTCTCAATAGGGTCGGTACCGCCAGGCAGGAGCGGGTCATCAGGAGGGCCATTTCGGCCCACACTTCCTTACCTGTTTTGGGCGCCATTCCCAGGGCGAAAACAGAGCATTTGCCCAGCAGGCACTTGGGTCTGGTGACTTCTTCCGAGCACGAGGCTGTCAGCAAAGCACTTGAAGGTGTCACCCGGTTGCTTTCAGATACCATGGATTGGGTGGAGTTGGAAAAAATCGCCGACAGTGCAGGACAGCTGCAAGCACGAGAACAGGTCATTTCGCACAAACCGCAAAGTACCAAGATTTGCGTTTTGAGAGACGAGGCGTTTTCATTTTATTACCCGGAAAATCTGGAGGCCTTGGAGCGCGAGGGTGCAGGGTTGGTGTTCAGTTCACCGCTGCACGATGAAGAGCCTCCGGAGGCTGATGCTGTTTATGCTGGTGGTGGGTTTCCCGAGGTCCATGGTGCCGCTCTAAGCTCCAATGTCCATTATAGGAAAGTACTTGCCCGTAGAATCTCTGAGGGTATTCCTGTTTGGGCTGAATGCGGGGGCTTGATGTACCTGTCCAACTCGCTGCGTGACGGAAAGCACCTATTTCCGATGGTCGGGGCGTTACCAATGGACGTAGAGCATACGAACCGGCCACAGGGGCATGGGTATGCGGAGGTTGAGGTGGATGGACTCAACCCATTCATGGAACGGGGAATTCATTTGCGTGGTCATGAGTTCCATTACTCCAGGCTGACGGACGACGCGCAAAAGCTTACCACTGTTTTCGAAATGAAGCGTGGCATTGGTCTTGGCGGGGGGCGAGATGGTGTCAAGAAGCATAACGTGTTGGCGTCATACCTGCATGTTCATGCGCTTGGAGAACCTGGCTGGGCACCTTCCATGGTGAAAGCCGCTATACAGGGAGTCGCATAGGTGGAGCTTGCCATTAAAAGATCGAGTCGCCAGTTGCGTTCCGAGATACGTCAAGCCGTATCTTCGGGAGACATACAGCGCGTGGAAGAATTGGTTGCCATGGACTCGAGATCGGTGAGGCATCTAATGGGCATGACCCATGTAGTGGATGATGCGCAACGCGCCATGGCTTGCGACGGTATAGCAATAGCGGCAGATTATTACCCGGAATTGATGGAGAGCGTGATAAATCGTCTGCTTTCTTCCATGAGCGATGAATCCGGTTCCAATGGACTTACCGCTCCTCAGGTCCTAAAGGCGATTGCCAGGCGCCGTCCCCAATTGCTTTTGCCTGTTGTTCCAAAGCTGGTGAAATTGGCGGCGGACGACAATCTTCATGATGGTATCGCTGATGCCATTTGCGTGGTGGTTCATTCTTTGCCCGGAAAGGTCGGCCGAATCATGGGTGATCGGCTCCAGAAACGGGTGGATGAAGGTAGGTGTTGTGATGATGACCTCTGAGATTGGTAGCGAAGGAAAAACGAGCCGGAGACAAAATAAGTTGGCGCGTCTTCGACAACTGGTTGCAGAAAATCCAGATTCGGCCGAAGCACATATGAAGTTGGGCACGGCGCTTATACGCACATCTAGTATTTCTGAGGCCGAAAGTTCATTGAAGAGGGCCATCGAACTCAAGCCTGATTATGCCGAGGCCATGGTGAACCTTGGGGGCATAATGTTGAGCCGCTTTGATTTCACAGGTTGCGTGGAAATGAACAAAAAGGCCGTAGAATGCGATCCCGACTTTTTCCTTGCCCACTATAACAAGGGACTCGGCCATATGTATCTTGGCCAATCAGAGGACATGTTGGATTGTTTCAGAAAAGCTTCGGCTTTGGACCCTGAGCATCCTGGCTGTCAGTATCATCTTGCGGTGGCTCTTTTCGCGGTAGGACAAGTGGATGAGGCCAGGGTTTGGCTGAATCGGGCTTTGGCGGCAGGTTATGCCGCGGAGCCGGAATTTCTAAGAGCAATAGAGAGACACAGGGGCGGGCAGGTGGCCACTGTGGAGATTGAACCCAAACACTAGTTGCACCATTACTAATTTTCCAAGGAGGAAAGACTATGCCTGATTTCATGGTAGGAGACAAAAACTACGAAGTTGATGAGGATGGATTTTTGCAGCAGCCTGATCTGTGGAACAAAGAAGTCGCAGAAGCCATGGCAAAGACCGAAGGTGTAGAGGAGTTGACCGAAGATCACTGGAAAGTGGTCAACTTCCTCCGTGATTATTACGTAGAGTACCAGGTCGCTCCCATGATTCGTAAACTCTGCAAGTCAACGGGATTCAAGCTCAACAAAATTTACGAGCTGTTTCCCTCTGGCCCGGCAAAAGGTGCTTGTAAGATCGCGGGATTGCCCAAGCCTACTGGATGCGTATGATTTTTTTGTGATCTTTTGTTTGAAAGAAGATTCCCTCGGCACCGATTGGATCGGTTGCCGAGGGTAATTATCATTTTAAGCGCGGCATGTCGTGCTGCTGGATGGGTTCATGGACTACATTGAAAAATTGAAACAGCGGCGTTCTGCACTTGCTTCGGATTGGTTGCAGCGAACCCTTGCGACTTATCCTACAGATGCTGGAGCTTTTTTTTCTAAGGTGAACGACAGGTTTACCAATCCCGTGGGAGCCAGACTGGCGGAGGGAATCGAGTCGCTCGTGGACAAAATCCTCTCGGACGCTGATGCCGAGGAATTATGTGAGGCATTGGAACCATTGATGCAACTTCGTGCCATACAGGATTTTACACCTGCCAGGGCTGTGAGTTTTGTGTTTGCTTTTAAAGAGTCTGTGGAAAAGGAGTTGAGCAGCTATTTGGACGAGCCGGATGCATTCTCTGACTACATGGAGTTGAACAGGAGAATAGACCAGCTTGCATTGTTCGCTTTTGATATCTACACAAAGTACAAACAAAAGACATACGAGATCAGGGTCGATGAGATCAAAAGGAGCATGGCCGGATTGATGAGACGTACCGGTATGTTCATTGAAGATGAAGATAATATTGCGACCAGGTAGCAAGACGCACGATGGATGCTCCATGTTGAACTGGGTGTGTCTCGCGATTGACTGGTGAAAAACAGCAACAATTGCACGCCGAGGTGGTGAGCATGAAATTTATCGGATCCCTTGTGGCGGTAGGGTCGCTTGTGCTGCTGGCATATTTGGGAGTTGGTGTTGGCGGTTTACGCGAATTATTCGGGGTGGTGTTGCCATACGTTTCAGTGGCGGTACTTCTGGTTGGAATCGTTTGGAGGGTTTTGTGCTGGGCGAAGTCCCCGGTGCCCTTCCGGATTCCAACAACTTGTGGCCAGGAAAAATCCCTGCCCTGGATAAAGCAAAACAAGCTGGATAATCCTTCAACTGGATTGCAGGCGGTAGGGAGAATGGTCCTGGAGGTGCTGTTGTTCAGATCGTTGTTCCGCAATACGAGAATGGATTTCAGGGGTGAGGAGGAAAAGGTTGTCTATGGGCCAAGTAAGTGGCTATGGATAGCAGCATTGGCTTTTCACTACTCGTTCCTGATAGTGCTTTTCAGGCACTTGCGCTTCTTCTCTGAACCAGTACCATGGTTGGTCAGGCTGGCTCAGGATGTGGATGGCTTTTTTCAACTTGGCTTGCCCACTTTCTATATCACGACCTTCGTGTTTATAGGAGCTGTAAGTTATCTATTGCTTCGTCGCTTATTCATACCACAGGTTCGGTACATATCCCTGGTGAACGATTACTTTCCCCTTCTTCTTCTGTTGGCAATAGGCACCACCGGGTTTTTCCTCAGGCACCTGTTCAAAACTGACGTTGTCGCCATCAAGGAACTCGCCACCGGGTTGGTGTCGTTTAGTCCCAAGGCACCTGTGGAAGCCAGTTGGTTATTTTATTGCCACCTGTTTTTGGTGTGTGTTCTTTTTCTGTACCTCCCATTCAGCAAGATTATGCATCTGGCCGGAGTGTTTTTGAGCCCAACGCGTAACCTGGCAAACAATAACAGGGCGGTCAGGCACGTCAATCCATGGAACTATCCCGTATCGGTTCACACTTACGAAGAATACGAGGATGAATTCCGCGATAAGATGTTTGCGGCGGGTTTGCCGGTCGATAAGACTCCTGAGCAGGCTGCTGCCGAAAAAACTGCTGCTGAAAATTCTGCCGGTGACAATGGCGACGAGGCCTCGTCCGGCACGGACCATAAGGAGTAGCGCCATGGCAGAACCATCGTTTGACTCTATGGACTACTACAAGAAGGACGAGATGCTGAAGGTGGATCACAAACCACCGCGCACCTCCTGGATGAAAACGCCCGTGGATTTCCGACCAGGTACATGGATATACCCCACTAAGGCAAAGCACTTAGAGTATCTAGGTATGCCGAACCCAAGGGAGTGGTCACCTACCGATGATGACTGGAAGTTGCCTGACAACTGGCAGGAGATTATTTTCAACGGCATGCGAGAACGCCTTGATAAATATCGTTCGTTCAAAGTTTTTATGGACATTTGCGTAAGGTGTGGTGCTTGTGCTGATAAGTGCCATTTCTTCATCGGTGGTGGCGACCCAAAGAATATGCCCGTGCTGAGGGCAGAACTCTTAAGATCTGTGTATCGCAAGGATTTTACAACTGCGGGAAAGCTTCTAGGGCGTATGGTGGGAGCTCGCAAGCTGACATATGACGTAATAAAGGAATGGTTTTATTATTTTTACCAATGTACCGAGTGCAGACGTTGTTCTGTCTTTTGTCCATATGGAATCGATACGGCTGAAATAACCATGATGGGCAGAGAACTCCTCCATGAACTCGGTCTTGGTGTAAATTGGGCCATGGAACCGGTGGCAAACTGTTTTAGAACCGGCAACCACTTGGGCATAAGGCCCCATGGTCTCAAGGACACCCTGGAGTTTTTCGCTGAAGACATCGAAGACGCTACAGGAATTTCCATTGATATCCCCATGAACAAAAAGGGAGCCGAGGTTCTGTTCATAACGCCTTCAGGCGATTTTCTGGCTGATCCCGGTACCTATACTTGCATGGGGTACATGGCGTTGTTTCACGAGATTGGACTCGACTACACCTGGAGTACCTACGCATCAGAGGGTGGCAACTTTGGTCTGTTTACTTCGGCCGAGATGATCAAACGTCTCAACGCAAAAATGTACGCAGAGGCCAAACGCCTTGGAGTCAAGTGGATACTGGGTGGAGAGTGTGGACACATGTGGAGGGTCGTAAATCAATACATGGACACCATGAATGGTCCTGCAGATTTTCTCGAAGTCCCGAAATCTCCCATTACCGGAACTGTCTTTGAAAATGCTAAATCCACTAAGATGGTGCACATCATGGAGTTTGTGGCAGACCTCATCCGACATGGTAAGCTAAAATTGGATGCAAGCCGCAACGACCACCTGAGGGTTACGTTCCACGATTCGTGTAACCCTTCCAGGGCCATGGGTATACTCGAAGAGCCGCGATATGTTTTGAAGCATGTGTGCAACAATTTTTACGAGATGCCCGAAAACACCATCAGGGAACAGACCTTCTGCTGCGGAGGCGGCGCCGGGTTGGGAACAGACGAGAATATGGAGATGAGATTGCGCGGCGGTCTACCGCGGGGAAGCGCGGTAAAACACGTGCAGGATAAATACGGTGTCAACACCTTGGCGACAATGTGCGCCATCGATCGTGCGACTTTACAAACAGTTTGTGATTACTGGGCGCCGGGAGTGGGGGTGTCGGGGATTACCGAGATGGTGGCCAATGCCATGATTATGAAGGGCGAGAAGAAGCGAAAGCTCAACTTCCGCCTCGAACCTGTCTGGGGAGATCCGGACGAGGACGAGGAGGGATGAGATGTACGATAAAGGCAAAATATTTGCTGGACTCGTGGCCTTTTTGATTGTGGCCACCTTTCCATTCTGGTTTACCAATATGTTTGGATCCCCTAGTGCGCGACCTGTACTGGAGTTGCCGAAGGGCGAGAAAAAATGTGTCGAGGATACCGAGTACATGCGTCATTGGCACATGAACATGCTGAATCAGTGGAGAGACGAGGTAGTCAGGAAGGGCAAACGAATGTATGTGTCTTCTGACGGGCGAAAGTTTGAGATGAGCTTGAACAATAATTGTTTGAAGTGTCACGAGAGCAGGAAAAAGTTTTGTGACAGGTGCCATGATTACATGGCAGTTACCCCATACTGTTGGGACTGTCACGTGACACCGGCCGGGGAGTGAGTCATGGACGAGAGCAGAAGGAACTTCCTGAAGATTACCGGCGCCGGAGCCTTTGGCGCCTTGTGGGCAATACCCGTGTTCAAGGCGGTAGGAAAGGTCTTCGAGTCTTCCCCTAAGGCATTGAAGGCTAAGAGATGGGCTATGGCTCTGGACATGAAAAGACTGGGCAGGAAAGATGTTCGCCTCGCTGCAGCCAAGGCTTGCAATACGATCCACAATATTCCCGACTTGGGTATACCGGAAGAAGAGGTCAAGTGGATCTGGACCGAGCAGTACGAGGCTGCTTTCCCAACTCAGGTCGATGAGTTTACTCCCGACGATACACGCGAGCATCCGGTGCTGGTGTTGTGCAACCACTGCGATCGTCCCCCTTGTGTCAGAGTTTGTCCAACAAAGGCTACCTTCAAGAGGGAAGAAGACGGCATCGTCATGATGGACATGCACAGATGCATTGGCTGCAGATATTGCATGGCCGCTTGCCCTTACGGTTCCAGGTCGTTCAATTGGCGTGATCCCAAGCCTTTTGTTCGACAGGGTATTCGCACGGGATATCCAACCAGGACAAAGGGCGTGGTGGAAAAATGCACCCTATGCGCTGAACGCCTGGCC
>CAYSLH010000129.1:0-13134 GCA_964431605.1 uncultured Myxococcales bacterium | reverse complement strand
CCCAACGGCCTGGAAGGGGATAAAATTTCCAGACTGGCACGAATCATACACGTAGTCGATGCTTACGAAGCTATGTCGGCTAACCGGGTTTATCGTGATGCCAGAGATGCCTCGTGGATCGTAGACGAATTTATACGTTGTCGTGGCACCCAGTTTGATCCGGATACGACAGATGTTTTTTTGAGAGAACTGGAAAAGGGAAATATCGCAGCATCCATAGCAAACCTGCAAGTAGGCACGCAGCTCAACCTATGACAAAAGTCTCTTTCTGCGTCCCGCCCCGCTCGAACCTCGCAAGATCATATTTGTTGAATATCTGGTGATTTGCCTTGCGAAGTATCCACTGGGCGGCCATTTTTCCAATGGCCGGCGCCATCATGAAACCATGGCCCCCAAAGCCGTTGAGCTGAATGAATCCATCGACCTGGTCCACCCTTCCAAGTATGGGATTTCCATCAGGAGTCTCGTCATAGAATCCGGCCCAGGTCCTCATGACTTTCAACGAAGCCAGCTTGGGCAACACCGCGACCATGGAACTGGACATGCGCCTGAGAAAATCGAATGATGCCCCGGTATTCATGGATGATTTTTCATCAGGATTTGAAACTCCACCACAGATTTCTCCACGCATGGTCTGTGAAAAATATAAGCCGTTCGAAAGGTCTGAGACCATGGGGTTCAGAAACGGTTTGGTCGGCTCGAGGATGAGAATTTCGTGGCGATAGGGCTTGTTGGGAAGTTCGACCCCCAGCATATTTGCTATCTGTACACTCCAGGCACCTGCCGCGTTTACCACACGGTTGGTCGCGATGGCTCCCTTGTCCGTGACGACCTTGACGATTTTTCGACCCTTGGTCCCTATATCCGTTACTCGGGTAAAGGTGTTGATTTCGACGCCCAGGTCCGAGGCCACCTTTGCCATGCCCCACAGGGCGGGAAAAGGAAACAATACGCCGTCGGTGGGGTTGTATGCACAGACTTCAACACCTTCGGTGTTCAAACCAGGGACGATTTTTTCCGCTTGCGCCGGGCTTATGAGCCTGGTGGGCACCCCGCAACTATTTTGTAGTTTTATATTGGTCTCCAGCCCTTTTGCCGTATGAGCATCCCGGGCCAAAAAGAGATACCCGCCCTGTCGAAACCACAGGTTGTATCCGGTCTCTATGGACAGGTCTTTGAACATCCTGACGCTTTGTTGCATCAAGCGAATGTTTTCTTCCGTAGACCACTGTTGTCGTACTCCTCCTCCGTTTCGTCCTGAAGCACCAAAACACAAAAAACCCTGTTCCAACACCACCACGTCGGTCAAGCCCATTCTAGCGAGGTGGTATGCCAATGAAAGTCCGATAATCCCGCCGCCTATTATGACGAGATCGGCCTTGTCTTTCATGACTCCTCCTCGCTGCATGTCTTTTGGCCACCATATTGCCCGGCAAACCTCGCCACAGGGGTGGGATGTAACAATGGTCTGGTGCGTGGAGGATCACAGACCACATCATCGCCACCTTTTAGGGAACTGAGCATACGGGCAACATGAGCAGTGCAGCTTTTTCCCTGGCATAAACCTGTTGCAAAACCCGTGTATCTTTTCAGAGATTCCAAGTCCCTGTATCCTGCTTCGAACGCTTCTTTGAGATCGTCCAACGTAACATCTTCACAGTGACACACTATGGTCTTCGCCATGGTTGCTAAAGCCTCCCGTCATCGACCGCTACAGAAATTTTCGAGTTTGTCTTCCAACTTCTCGTCCGGGCGTATGGACAGAGCACAGGCCATGCCGGCCTTTTTTCCCTGTTCCCATGAGCTGTCTGGATTGGTGGCGCCGGCGCAACGACCGGCCGCGAAAATCCTGTTATCGTTGGTTCGACCACATTCGTCCGTAACGACGGTGTAGCCGGATTCAGAATGGAACTCAACCCGGCAAAATGCATGATGGGCGAGTTCATATGATGGTGCCACAGGCGCCTCGGCTCCGAGGGCACCGCAATCTATGACCAGGTTTTGCTCGTCACCGCAGATGAGTTCTATGGCTGAAATGTATTTGCTTCCCCTCGCCTTGTGAAGTTCGTACCCGTGCAGGACACTGATGCCGGCGCTCTTTAGTCGGTCGGTATGCTCGTCTGGTTTGCGCTGAGTTATAAACGCTGCGATAGAAACTTTCGCTTTGTTCAACTCCAGGGCAAGGTTGATGGTGGAATCGTCATTTCCATATATGGCGATGGGCTCACCCGGAACCACACCCCAACCGAAAACCAGCCGGTCCAGTGCCTGGATGGAAAATATCCCCGGCAGGTCGTTGTTCTGGAAAAGTGGAACCTGGTCCCAGGCTCCGTTTGCCAACACCAGGGCGTTTGTACGGATATCCATTGTTTCGCAATCATTGGTTGCTATGATTTGAAGGTAGTCCTTGTGGCTATAGACCGCCACCACCGGCATCTTCTGATGGAGTTCGATGTCGTCTTGCTCTGCGAATTCTTTTCGAACGTCCTGCCTGACATCCCATCCCGGCCGGATCTCGTCGCCTCCTGCTTTCATGACGCAGGCCCGATCCAGCATCTGTCCCCCTATTTTATCACCTTGTTCGAGCAAGATGACCTTGTATCCCTCCGAGGCAAGGGCCATAGATGCCTGTATCCCGGCAACGCCAGCGCCAATGACCACGGATTGTGCTTCTATGGTTTGTATCGGATTGATGGGAAGAGGGTCGGCGGTGGGAGGTTGACCAAATCCAGACATCTTCCTGACTATTCCCATGGCCATTTTGCTGACAGCGCCGCTGGAGGTAAACAGCGAATGGTGATCCATGCCATCGGCAAAAACCCAGTCCATTACCCTGAACAAGTCGTGTCCTGTACCAGGCCATCCGATCTGTCTTTCTACTTCCATACCTGAAGTGCAAGGAATTTCGCAGGTGCGCTGGTTTGGTATTCCGTCTACACGCATTATACATCCATTGCAATGACCCCTGAGGCAAATGGGACCACGAGGCCTGTGGTACTTGATGCTCCTGCCGAACACCTTGACACCGGATGCCATCAACGACATGGCTAGAGGCTCACCCTTGAATCCCTCGATAGAGCGGCCCTCGAACTTGAACGTTACCTTCTCCCCCCTGATAAAGGGGCAATTTGGAAAAACATTGTCTAGTCTTCGTTGGTTCATGGAAGTCTCCGTCGTAAAGAGAAAACAACAAGATGAGCTTTGTGTCAAACCCTTGGATACTTCCGGTAGTGCCAACTTGGTCCGATATCTGAAAAATCATCGATGAGAATAGATGTACTAATGGGCAAAGGGTGAAATATCATGGCTACAGGTTGACATCCCGTTATGGGTGATAACATTTTATTTCGATGGGGACATAAAAAGCGTGAAGTAATTACATAAAGATTTTTACATGTTATAGGAGTGCATAACCATGCGAATGGACAAGTTTACCGTAAAGTCGCAAGAGGCGCTGCAGGCTGCTCAGTCATTGGCCGGACGGTTATCTCACCAGGAGTTGACTCCAGAGCACCTTCTCGTCGCCCTGATAGAGCAGGAAGGCGGGATAGTAAGACCAATCCTGCAAAAGCTTGGATTGGATCCTGAAGCGGTGGGCGGATCTGTGGTAAAGGCACTGGATTCTCTACCCAAGGTCTCAGGTGGTCAGCCCTTTATAGGAGGTCGATTGAGCAAGGTTTTGGAATCTGCTCAAAAGCAAGCGGATTCCATGAAGGACGATTATGTATCGACGGAGCATCTGTTGCTGGCCATAGCAAAAGACAAATCCAGTGATGCGGGAAAGGCCCTGACTCAAATGGGGGCAGACCACGATGGTCTGCTCAGGGCTTTACTGGAAGTGCGTGGCAACCAGAGGGTTACAGACCAGGATCCCGAGAGTCGCTACCAGGCACTGGAACGTTATGGCAGGGACTTGACGGAGATGGCACGCAAGGGAAAGCTGGATCCGGTAATCGGCAGGGACGACGAAATAAGAAGAGTCATGCAGGTACTGAGCCGAAGGACAAAGAACAACCCGGTGCTCATAGGCGAACCGGGTGTTGGAAAAACCGCGGTGGTTGAGGGGTTGGCCCGACGTATTGTGGACGGTGATGTACCCAAGAGCCTCGAGGAAAAGAGACTGGTTGCCCTGGATCTTGGGGCGCTCGTTGCCGGAGCCAAATTCAGGGGGGAGTTCGAAGACAGGCTCAAGGCCGTTTTGAAAGAAGTTACCTCTTCTGATGGAGCTGTTATTTTATTCATAGACGAACTTCATACCCTGGTAGGGGCCGGGGCGTCAGAAGGAGCGATGGATGCGTCCAATATGCTAAAGCCCGCCCTTGCAAGGGGAGAGTTGCACTGTGTAGGTGCGACAACCCTGGACGAATATCGGAAGTACATTGAAAAAGATGCTGCCTTGGAGCGCCGTTTCCAACCCGTCATGGTCCAGGAGCCCACGGTGGGACAGACCATTTCTATTTTGCGAGGGCTGAAGGAGAAGTACGAAGTGCACCATGGAGTTCGCATACAGGACTCGGCCCTGTTGGCCGCAGCCGCCATGTCTCATCGTTACATCACCGATAGGTTTTTGCCGGATAAGGCTATCGATCTCATAGACGAAGCAGCCAGCCGACTTCGTATGGAGATTGACTCCATGCCCACGGAGATCGACGAGGCCATGCGCAAGATTACCCAACTGGAGTTGGAACGAGAGGCGTTGAAAAAGGAAAAGGATGATGCCAGCAAAGAACGCCTGGCCGCTTTGGAACGAAAGATCGCAGAGCTCAACGAGTCGGTTGCCGAAAAGAAAGCTCACTGGCAAAACGAGGTCTCTGTAATACAAAGAATCCGAGAGATCAAGGCATCCATGGACAAGGCAAAGGTTGACGAGGAACAGGCACTTCGTTCCGGAGATCTTGCAAGGGCTTCTGAAATCAAGTTCGGGCAAATGGCCGAGTTGGAGAGACAACTGGCTGAACAACAGCAGCGTCTCGAGCAGGTCCAATCAAAGAAAAAAATGTTAAAAGAAGAGGTGGAGGATAACGATGTTGCCGCCGTTGTGGCCAAGTGGACAGGCATACCGGTGGATAAACTTCTCGAGAGCGAGAAGGATAAGCTTTTGTCCATGGAGGAAAAGCTCTCGAGCAGGGTGGTGGGACAGGATGATGCAATCCTTGCCGTGTCCAACGCGGTGAGACGAGCTCGTAGCGGATTGTCGGATCCCGATAGACCCATTGGAAGTTTTATTTTCATGGGTCCTACCGGTGTTGGGAAGACCGAGTTGGCAAGAGCCCTGGCCGAATTCTTGTTTGATGATGAAAAAGCCATGGTGCGTATAGACATGAGCGAATTCATGGAAAAGCACTCGGTCTCGAGGCTGATAGGTGCTCCGCCTGGTTACGTTGGATATGATGAAGGCGGTGCTCTTACCGAAGCCGTGCGCCGCAGACCATACACGGTGGTTTTGTTCGATGAGATCGAAAAGGCTCATCACGAGGTTTTCAATGTTCTTTTGCAGTTGCTGGAGGATGGCAGGTTGACGGATGGACATGGCAGGACCGTGGATTTTAAAAATACCGTGGTCATCATGACCTCTAACGTTGGTTCCGATGTGCTAAACGACAGGATGGAAGATAGCATCCTGGATGAAAGAGATCGGCAACAGGTGGTCCAGTCTTTGAGGAACCACTTCAGGCCCGAGTTCCTGAACAGAATAGATGACATACTGGTGTTCGGACAGTTGAACAGGCAACACCTGGCTGCCATAGTGGAAATTCAATTGGGTCACCTCAAGGAGCTGCTGAAGGAACGAAAGATTGAATTGGAGCTGTCGGAAAAAGCCAAGGAAGTGGTTGCTGATGCGGGGTGGGACCCGAAGTTTGGAGCAAGACCATTGAAACGTGCCATTCAGCGCCTGATCCAGGATCCTTTGGCCAACAAGCTACTGGCAGGTGAGTTTACGCATGGTGATAAAATTTTGGTGGATGTTGGAACAAATTCCGAACTGATCTTTTCAAAAGCTTGATGCTTACCCCCGGGAGCCTAAATGGATTCCAGAAAGCCCCACGCTCCTTTGAGCGATTCCAATACCGCCAAAAACGCGGCTAGCGGCCAACACAGGATAGGCTGGTACATGGTAGGAGGCGGCGTTTTTGTGATAATCGCGATGGTGTTTTGGCTGAGCAAGCTACAACGTCAGTCGCCTCCTGTAGTTGCCGAGAGTGAGGAAAACAAAGAGGCGGTTTTAGAACCGGACGGTCCTTACAAGCCTGGTCCCAAAGTCGGTGTTGCCTTTGCAGACGAGATGTGCATCCCGTGGCACGTGTCTGCGGCAAGCAACATCCCTCCTGCTGATAGTAGATTCATCATACTTACCAGCACACTGGTGGACCCATATGCCTACACAGCCACCGGCTTCAAGAAAGACTGCGGGGCGAGGATAAAAAAAATTCTCGTTGTTGAAGATCTCAGACCTGGCCGATTGGATGCCGTGGTGTCTGAGATAAATCCTTCGGCAATCGTAGCGGTAGGTGAAGCCAGCGCGGACATGGTCAGAAAAAAATTGCCAGGACAGCGCATGCTTTATGCCATGGTCCAGGCACCTGGAAAATCAGGTATGGACCAGGCCGGTTATGCCGGCGTTATCCCGGCTGTTGCAGTGGCAGTGGCGGTGCGAAGAATGATCGATACTTTGCCCAGGAAGGCAAAAAAGATCGGAGTTATCTACGCAAAAGAAAAATTTTCGTCACTGGCAAAGGATGCTCTTTCCGAGATAAGCTCATTGGAACGTACCGGTGTGGATATAGGACTCGATGCTTCCGGTGATATTGTTCCTTTCAGGGAGAAGGTCCTACAATGCGAAGCTCTAGTGGTCCTGATCGATGGAGGAACAATCGATGACGAGTCTCTTGGTAAAATACTGGTATTGGCTGAACACGAAAAGATACCGGTATGCGTAAGTGACGAACGTCACGTCATGCAGGGAGCATACGTCGGCATAGGAGTGGACAGTTATCGAATCGGACGACAGCTTTGTCACCTTGCGGGAGCTATGGTGCGGGATGAGTTACCTGAAAAAGGCGGAGTGTATTGTCCCGAGTATTCATTTGCGGTACTGAACAACGCGATCATGGAAAAGCTTGGATATATTCTGGGCCCAGAACAACTCAGGCAAGTGAAGCTATACAAATGGAAATGACCGTACCGTACGGAATAAAGCTCGTGGCTTTCGACCTCGACGGGACACTCGTTGACGATACCATCTATGTTTGGAAAACTTTACATGAACACTTCGGCTCGGATCCCGAAAGACGAGCCAAGGCAAGAAGCGATTACATGGCAGGCCGTATTACTTACGAGCAATGGTTCAATATCGATCTCGAACTTCTGAGCCAAAAGGGGGCCACTAAAGATTCAATCCTTAGTTGTTTCAGTGGACTGAGGCCGGCGCCTGGAGCGATGGAACTACTCCGCGAATTGAAAAAGAGGGGATTTATTTTAGCCCTTATCTCCGGGAGCCTCGATATTCTGCTCGAAAGATTTTTTCCTTCCGGGACTTTCGACCATGTGATGATCAATCATCTGGAGTTCGACGAAGAGGGCTTCATCACTGGTGGGCAGCACACTCCTTTCGACCTGGAGGGAAAAGCCCTGGGCTTGGCGAACCTTGCACGAAAGCGAGGGCTGACACTTTCGCAGTGTGCCTTCGTAGGAGACAATGTCAATGATGTACATGTCATGAAGGCCGCAGGATTTTCAGTTTGTGTACACCCAAAACATCCGGATGCAAAACGTGCTGCGGACATGGTGCTGGAAGGCCGAGAGCTGAGTCCCCTTTTGGAGATTTTCGGTTGGCCCGAATAAAGAGAATCCCGAATGAAAAGAATCAAAGGGGCATGGGACGTATGTAGTCTACTTGTTTTTGCCCTTGACTGATGGCTGTGATTTCTTCATAACCATCTGAGTCCAGGTCTGCGATGGACATTACAAAAGCCGTTGCATCGATCCCATCTTCGTCCAGGTTCGCTTCTTTTGTCTTGTCCACGAAGGCCTGGCCGGAAAAACCAAAGGTACCTGGTTTACAAATGGCATCGGGCCTGTCGTCTACATTACCATCTTTTTTTCCCCCATCCGCAACACCAGCATCACTTTTTGAATTGTTGCCGGTACATGAAAAAAGAAAAAAAGCCAGCAAGACCACCCATATTATGCTGAGCCTTTTCATATCCAGTCACACCTTTGCATCCCCCAGCATTATCTCCCTGACTTGGCTCGAGATATGGTCGGTTTTTCGATGGACCGAATCCCAAATCCACATGGCGCGATTGTTGGTCTCCTCTACGAATTTTTTGTCATCGACGCGAGCGAGATTGATTAGGACATTGTAGTATGCGCTCTCGGCAGACGTCCTGGCACATAGGGCGCTGACACCTGCATCGCTCAGCGCGTTAGGGTTGGCCCTATCCACCACTGCCTGGGTTAGCTCCAAGACCTCCTGCATGGACTCCAGCACCCCAAAGGGAACCAGGGTGGCATGGATCATGCTCTGCTGAATGGCTTCTGATCGTGCGGCTTTTTGCTCTTCTGTCTTTTTGGGCATCCGCATGGCGTTGACCACGGAATTGTATGCCCTAGTGTCTTCATCCACTGCCGCAAGAAGTCTATCCTTGAGGTCCTGGGCCTTTTGGGCCAGGGTTTTCATCTCGTCCCAAACGCCAGAGTAGTCCTTACGGCCTACCGTAACGTTTGCCGCCATGGCGGCGAGAGCGGCAGAAAGAGCACCGCAGGCAGCAGCCACGCTTCCTCCGCCAGGCGCAGTAGAATCCGTGGATGTCTCGTCGGCAAATTCACGTAGGCTCATGGATACCAAGGGATCGCGGGATGGTATTCTGCGCTCAATGATTTTCACCTCTGGTTTGAAAGCATAGAGTTCATTCAAGCCCATGCTTTGTATGGCCATCCGAACCAACTCGCTTCTCGGTTGGCCCGGACTCTTTCCAGCTTTTGTAAAGAAGTGTTTTCCCGCTTGGACGAGACATTCTTCGGGTATTAGTCCCACCAATTCGCTCCCCGTCACTCGTACCCCTCGTTGGGTGGCTAAATTACAAACCGCATCAAACACCTCTGCGAGAGGGGTCTTTTTGTAATCGGTAAGATTCATGGTAACCTGCGCACATCCGAAATCTTCCATGACCCATCCCACAGCCTTGACGTGTTTGAACATTCCGGGTTTTTTCTTCGGCTTGTTGTTTTCGTCCCTGATGATTTCACCGTTGGCGTCCCTTAGCGCTCTTCCCGCTTCGCGGATTTCAAGGGCTATGTCATGAGCGATTTTGCGATCCTTGGTATTGAGGTTGAAATTGTATGCGATGAGAAATTCTCTCGAACCTATGGTGATTGCACCTGATCGAGGTACAAACTTAGATGGCCCGAAATCCGGCTTCCATTGTGGATCGGTAAGTTTTTTTTCAAGTCCCTCGTACTCGCCTTTTCTGACTTGGGCAAGGTTTACTCTTTCAGGTCTACTGGCAGCGGATTCATATAGATACACTGGAACACCTAATTGGTCACCCACCCGTTTGCCAAGCTGACGCGCAAGCTCGGAGCATTCTTCCATGGTGACACCCTTCACCGGTACGAATGGACATACGTCGCAGGCGCCCATTCTGGCGTGTGCACCTGTATGCAAGCGCATATCGATTCGCTCCACCGCTGTCCTTATGGACTGGAATGCAGCTTCCAATACCGCCTCCGGTGGGCCGATGAAAGTGACTACCGTTCGATTGGTGTCTGCGCCAGGATCCACATCGAGGAGTTCCACTCCTTGTGTAGTGCGGATGGATTGAGCAATGGCCTCGATTGTATCTTGGTTGCGACCTTCCGAGAAATTTGGGACACATTCTACGATTTGCATTTTTTCCTCTTTTTCTATTTTGCAGATACCGTAATAGCCATGGTTTATATTGTTCTAATATCGATTTGCCATCTAAGGAACTGTGCTGAAAACCAGGCGAATGACGGCGGTAGCTTTGTCTGGGATTTTTTTTGCGGAAAGATGAAGTTCACCCAGGGGAGCCAATGCGCACCTGGCCAACGACAAATTTGCCAAGGTTGTGGAAAGTAATTGGGCTTTGAAAACCTGCCCATCCGGTCCAAATACGAGTCGGTAGGCAGCCATGCCGGAAAGGTCCGGGTCCCGCATCAACGCTTTGCCATAGCAATGTCGAAGTTGGAGGTCCTTTCCCTTGATTCCCATGCCGAGTTCCAGTCGCATGGCCCTGGTTCCGGATCCCGAGTCATTGTCTTGTATACTGCCGTTGTCCACGGCGATGATCTTCGACCGAACGATTCCTTTCCTTTGGTGTGAAGATGATTCGGATACCATGCCCGAGATGTCTGCAGGAGGCAGTGGACTACATTTTTTTGCACACCTGTTTTTATATAGGTCCAGGCAATCAGTGAGAGCCTGGTGGGCCGCCTGTAACGAATTACGATAACGATCTTTTTCCTTGGGTGTCTTGGCATGAAGCAACTCTGTGGCCATCTTTCTAAGGTTTGCAGCCTGGTCCTGAAAGCACAGCCCCATTCGCTCCGCTAAGTCAGCTCTTCCCAGAGCGTGCCTGGCGACTGTCTCGTCTGTGGGGACCATGTTCCTTTTAACCTTGTTGCCTGGGTCTGATCCGAAAGCAGAAAGAGGAAGCAACCAAATAAGCATACTGAATTCCACAATGATCATGGTGTGTTTCATTTGGCCTCCACGAAAATATACGCTAATAGACTAATGGAGTTGGAAAGGGCTTACAATACGATTTTTGCTCCTGGATTTTTCTTTGGAACCTGTGCCCTTGGAATCGTTGTGCTGTAGTTTTATTTACTAGGGATTCGTTGGTTCAGATTTACTTTCTACAAGCCCCTTATGGAGGTGAGTGGTGGATTGGCTCAATGTTATTTATTACAATAACTCGGTCCAGTCTTGGCTGGTGGCTGCGGGATTTGTGTTTTTCTCGTTCTTACTCGGATGGCTCATCAGCTATTTTCTGAAACGATGGGTAATCGGCAGAGCAGGTGCCACAGAGGGCAAGATCGACGATTTGGTGGCAGGAGTTGGCAACCACCTGGTATGGGCCATAGTTTTCATGGCGGGGTTGCACTGCGCCTTCAGATCCCTCGTCCTGGACCAATGGTTGACGGATATGTTGTGGGCGCTGTTTGTAGTCGTGTGGACCGTTCTTGGAGCCGTGTTCGTGGGCAGACTGGTAAATGGAGTATTTGTCCATTTCATGAGTCGGGTAAAGGACGATGATGGATTGGTGGACAGGCAGTTGATTCCCATAATCAGATCGGTTGTGTCCATCACCGTATGGATCATCGCAGGATTGTTCGCCCTGGCGAATCTGGGATTCAATATCAGTTCCATCCTGGCCGGGTTGGGAATAGGAGGCCTGGCCCTTGCCATGGCATCCAAGGACCTGTTGTCCAACCTGTTTGGCGCCTTTACCATTCTCATCCAGGGACCGTTTCGGGTGGGAGACGCGGTCAAATACCAGGGCTTCAGCGGTACCATCGAACGGCTGGGACTGAGATCTACAGAGATGCGGACCTACGAAGGGCACTTGGTTACCATTCCCAATTCCCTCGCCACCACGTCGGTGGTTGAAAACGTCAGCAAGAGACATGCTTTCAGGGTTTTGTTCAAACTGGGGTTGGACTACGGGACCTCTGTTGAAAAATGCAACGATGCTGTCGAGGTGATTCGCAAAGCCATCGAATCCGTCGCGGGGACAAGGCCGGATCCCCTTGTTCATTTTGTGGAGTTCGGCGAAAGCTCCCTGGTATTTCAGATCCTGTACTACATCGAAGACCAGGGAAAAATCATGGATATCCGGCACGAAGTAAACAGCAAGATCCTGCAAGGATTGGACGGGATTGGACTGGCACCAGCCATACCAGCCATGGCGATCAGCACAGGCAGTTGATGGCTCTCGGCATATGTGCGTCCAAAGGTGTGACGTGACGTTCTTAGCCCTAGTTGTGTGCCAGATCATATTCAATGCGCTCCTGCCGACGCAAGGGATTGCCTGACGGGTCTGTTTTACCTCAAGGGTGGGTTTTTACCCATTTTACTGCACTTATTGCCTGGACCTTTCGTTGATAACACATAGATTTTACAAGCAAGTAGCCGGATGACAGTTCTGTTCGAGAAAGGCATGTTCCTTGCTGTGTATACTTTTGCCTGGTTGTTGAACATTGCTTTCACAGGAGACAAGCTGAAATGGATCAGAGAAAGCTGGTTGTCATGATTGCGGAAGACGATCCGGACCTCCGGTGGTTATACCAGCATTGGCTTGCCTCTGCAGGCTGGCATGTCAGGCTGGTGGACGATGGAGCGTGGGTACTCGCCTTGATACCTCCGGATCCACCCGACTTACTCCTGTTGGACCTGAACCTTCCTGCCGTGGACGGGTTCAAAGTATGCCGTAGTCTCAAGAACGACCCGGATTTGAAACGTATTCCAATCCTGGCCATGACTTCTCAATCCGATACAGTGACCAGGGACCATGCCCTTGCAGTGGGAGCTGATGGCTTTTTGGTCAAGCCGTTTAGTCGCACGGAATTAGTGATGCAGATCGAAAAGTTGCTGGGAGTCGACAGGGAAAGGCCTGATACGGATCCCCAATTGCATGTTGTCATGGGCCAGGCTCTGAGCAGGGCTGGTAGTTAAGAAATACATTCGTTACTGATGAGAGATTTCAGGGAAACTGTTTACCTTGTAAAAATCATCCAACAACTTGTCTTTTTCTTCGAATCTTTTAAAAAGCCATTCAGACAAGGCGTCTTGATCTTCAGGCAATTGTGATACGGGAAATCGTCTTATGTGAATGTGAGCCACGGTGGATAGTCCCTTAATGTATTGCCACAGTGTCGGCACTCCATGTTCGTAACCTATGGTGATGTCGTACACTGCGGCTATATGGGACCTGAGTCCAATGACCGAAGCAGCAAAACCCTTTGTTCTCGGCAACAGCAAATGTTTCAGGGGAGTCCTTCCTGTTTTTTTTGCATATTCTGTACTTTTTTTTATCTTCTCCGGGTTGACCCTGGTCCCTTCGGGAAAAGTCAGCAGCCACATGGGAACATCGTTTCTAATGTATCTGG
>CAYSLH010000128.1:0-13147 GCA_964431605.1 uncultured Myxococcales bacterium | reverse complement strand
TCATAGACCTAAGAAGACTTGAACAATAAAAGCATTGGATATTTTCGCCGAGTAGTTACCTAGGGCATGATACCTGGGCTATAAACTTGAGATTATTCCGGTTGCTAAGTCTTCGGGACTAAGCATATATACACCCATGTTCCAATCATGAACCTTGGAGGACTGGCCCAGTGAAGTATTCTTTATTGATGCTTTTGCTCGTCTCTGTTGCCGGCTGCGGTCCGGATGGTGCAGATGCTGACACGAGGACTGATGGCGCCTACCGCTTAGATATGGACCTTACGGGCAGTTTGCAGAATCCTGCCTTTTGTCCTGATGGAAGCTCCATCGTGTTTACGAGATTTCGCGATGGATACAACGAGGGGGTCTCAGACCTTTTCATCTACAATCTTGAGACAGAGCAACTCAGCACACTTTTGTCCGATGATGTGGGGCATGTAAACCTTCCCGGTTCGTCCTGGAACGAGGCCATCCACTCGGTGGTGTTCGCCTCAAGCATCGATCCCCATGACGAGATTTTTCTTATTTCCGATACTGGTCAAAGCGGCGAGCAAGTACAAGTCACAGACCGCAGGGACAAGCAGTCCTTTGAGCCTACATTCTCGCCAGATGGGCAGTGGATAGTTTTCGAATCCCACGACATAGATGTGGAGGGCGAGGGCCTCATCACCAAGTTCAAGGTGGATAAAGGCTCTGAGTACATTGATTTGAGCACGCAGGGCGATGACTGCCGACAACCCAACTGGTCGCCTGTAGGGGACAGGATACTTTATCAGAAAAAGCAGGGTGCCAAGTGGGGCATATGGACTGTGGATACAGATGGACAGGACGCAGTCATGGTCACCGACCCTTTGCAGAGCGCAACAGATGCGGTCTTTTCCTTTGATGGACAGTGGATAATCTATAGCGGTGAAAACGGCGATGCGGCCATTTCCAATATCTATAAGGTCCCTGCGGACGGTGGCCATGCGGTACAGATTACGGAGTTTCGGGGCTACGATGGGGCGCCGTCCATATCACCGGACGGTGATGTGCTGGCTTTCGAGTCGTCGGATGATGACCCGGATGGCTCTGAGGGAACCTCTATCTGGGTAAAGGAGCTGGAGTAGATTTTGGTTTTGCGCTCTATCAGGCATCTCCTGACCGATTGAGCCACGGTGTTGAGTCTCTGATATCTGCGTGATATTCTGTTGCAAACCACGGGGTCGCCATGTCCTTGACTTGCTTGAACTGCCGAACCGTCGTCAATACGGCAGAGGGTTCATCGTTGGGAAAATGTTCCGTTTGCGGCGGTGAACTGGTCGTATTGGGTGACGCCTGGTTGCAGTGGAGCGGCCCGGAATCAGAGGGAAAGACAGTTCTTTTGGACCACATGAGCATCGGTCGTCTCATGTCGCGGGATTTGGTGCTGAAGCATCGTGAGGTGTCCAAGCACCATGCTTCTGTGATTCGACGCAGGGGTTTTTGGGTGCTTCGGGACGAAAATTCATCCAACGGCACTTTTGTTGATGGAAAGAGGATCTTCGAGCATCGCCTGGAGGACGGTGACAAGGTGCAGATAGGGGCATTCGAGCTGGTATTTCATTCTGGCAGTGCCCCGGACAGTGCGGCCGGTGTGACCATCGTGCCATCTGTCGGCGCAACCGAGAGCATCCAGGCATCGGTTCGCTGTGAACCCGGAGGGTTCAAGCCTGCCACCCAAGTCATGTCTGACGAAGAGCTTCGCGAGGATTACGAGAGACTGCGACTTGCTTACCAGTTCCACCAGTACATGGCCCAGGAGCGTAACCCTAAAAAATTAATGAAAAATATTTTGCATCTCGCCTTTGATCTGGTCGCAGCGGATCGCGGTGTGATATTGTTACGAGAGGAAGAAGGTTCGCCTCTGAGCCCATTGGCCACTCTGCACAGGTCCAGTCCCGACATGCCCATCGTGATTCCTGACAGCATTTTGAGACACTCGGTGGAAGACCATACGGCGGTCTTGACCGCTGACGCCATGCAGGACCTTCGATTTCAAAAGTCTGTCAGCGTGATCGATGGCCGGGTCCGTTCTGCCATGTGTGTTCCCTTGGTTGCCCAGAGGGAGGTTCTTGGTGCAATACATCTAGACACTCAGGAGCAAACCGGCGCTTTTTCCGTAAAGGATCTTCAATTGTTGAGTATACTGGCAGGCCAGGCTGCAATCCTTCTTGAACGTGCCAGGTTGAACCGCAAGATAGACAAGCAGGAGGAGGTGCGTACCAGGCTGGCCAGGTTTTTGGCTCCCGAAGTCCTTAGAGAGGTAGTGGAGCGTGGAATGGACTTGGACACGGAAGGCAAAACCGGTACAGTAACGGTGCTGTTTTGCGATATCAGAGGATTCACCCCCATGGCAGAGACCATGGAACCGAGTGTGTTGCTGCCGCTGCTCAATGCTTTTTTTCGTAGGATGGTGGACGTGGTTTTTGCAAATGGTGGAGTACTGGATAAGTTTATTGGTGACGCGCTTATGGCGGTATGGGGCGCTCCTTTACGCAGGTCAGAGGATGCGAGACGTGCTGTCTCGGCAGGACTCGAGATGATAGACGAGGTGGCCTTATTGAATCGTGAAAACGCCGGACGAGGATTACCTTCCATACATGTGGGCGTTGGTGTCAACACAGGCGAAGCCGTCATAGGAACAGTCGGTTCTCCTCGCCGAATGGAATACACGGTGTTGGGAGATGCGGTGAATTTGGCTTCGAGGGTTTGTGACCTTGCCTGTGGCCAACAGATGCTTATCACCGCGAGTACCTTGGACGCGGCTGTATCAAATACGGCTAGACCTCCGAAGGCGAGACGACTGCCGGAAGTCAAGGTGCGTGGAAGAAAAAAAGCAGTTCAGGTGTTCGAGGTTCTTGGACTATAGTCGGACGGTAAAACGATTATGGGATGACATACATGAGGCGTACAACCAAGAAGGGACATAGGACTTGAAGACCGCAACCCAAAGATGCCCTGGGTGCGGGGTGTACAATGATGTAAGTATTTTCGTGACCGGACAAAGGGTCAGGTGTGTCTCCTGCGATCTTCCTTTCATCGTCAGGCGATCCGATTCTGTACCTCCAGCCCTTGCCGCCAAGGCCGGGCGGCCGAGGCGAAGTCCTGTGGCGGCGGTGCCGGCGGTTGCGAAGAGGCAGGCTGAAAGGCAAAAAAAACCGGCTATTCATCCGCATCCTGCTGTGTTACAGCAAGAGGCTCAACTCAAAGAAAAACCCAAAAAACAAAAGCAGATGAATCAACCAGGGGGTGTCGTAAAAAAGGTCGACACGAGACCGGCCGATCAACAGTTGGTTATTCCGGGATTCGATTTGTTCGAGGTCATCGGCAAGGGTGGTATGGGAAAGGTATACAGGGCTCGGCAGCTATCACTGAATCGAATCGTCGCCATCAAGGTACTAAATGAGGATCTTGCCAAGCATAAGAGTTTCATCAGGAGGTTTGAAAAGGAGACAGCCTCTTTGGCCGTCATGAATCATCCTAACATCTCGGCCATCATCGACAGGGGCCACCATGCAAACTCGTGGTTTTTCGTCATGGAGTATATCGATGGTCCCAGCCTGCGCCAGAAGATCAATGCGGGTAAATTAGAAATGCTTCCGTTGCTGAATATGTTCCAGACACTGTGTTCGGCAATAGCCCATGCCCACAGGCGTGGTGTGATTCATCGTGACCTCAAACCGGAAAACGTCCTGTTTACTCAGGACGGGGTTTTGAAGGTCGTGGATTTCGGTCTTGCCAACATCTTAGACGATCAGCGTCGCTGGGAACTTACCAGAACCAAAGTCAGCATGGGGACAGTCAACTACATGGCTCCCGAACAGCGAAGAGATGCCAAGCACGTAGACCAAAGGGCGGATATATATTCGTTGGGCGTGATGTTGTATGAGTTGCTGGCTGGTGAATTACCCCTGGGACGTTTCGATCCTCCGTCCAAACACAGACCTCAGGTGTCAAAGCGCCTTGATAAGCTCGTGCTGAAAATGCTCGATTTCGAACCTGATCAAAGACCTCAGGAAGTCGAGTTCATCGTAGCAACCATTGAAAAGGTAAGGCAGGACTACGCCCGTGCCGAGTCCCCTCGACCGATTGATAAAAAAACTCAATCCGCATCACCTTATGAGCAGGAGCAGAAAATAGAGAAAAAAAATGAACAGGATGCTCTTGCACAAATGGCCATCGATTCTTTGTCGTCTGTGTCCTCTGATTCTCCAGTGGTCAAATCCAGAACAAGACGTGGCAGGTTTAAGATGTTGGCCCTGTTGGTTACCCTTGTGGGATTGGTAGCTGCCACGGCAGCGGTGTTTTTTGGAATGTTGTCCAGCGATCTCTCTAAGACAGAAGGAGATCTTGTCATAAACACGAGTGATGACGGCCCAGTGGTAAGCATGGTATTTCCGCAGCAGGTAAAACACCTTCCACCCGTATCATTTCAATCTGCTGAAAATGGGGCCAGCAAAGCAAGGTTCGATTTCAAGCCTTCCCGGTTACCCACAATGCCGGTGAGATTGACTCGCGGAAATTGGAAGTGGGATGAAATGAATGGACTGTTGATTCAGGATACATGTTTGAACGGGGTTACTGTAAACCAGCGTCCAGCGTTGGCTGCCTTTGGTCCCACTCGGCCGGTCCAGGATTTGAGTCTGGTGGCAAAGGTACATGTTGGCCCAAGCGAGATAAAACCAGGGGACTCGGACCAGGCTGTGGATTTGCAGCACTTTTTATCCGAGCGGTTTTCCAAGATACACAAACTTACCACGGTGGATTCGGCAGACAAGGTAGGACTGGGATTCGTGAACGAAAAGGGAGAGGGAGTCCTGGTCGCTATAGCTCTTAGGGGAAGTTCCGGCAAGGTTACGAGAACCGGGGCCGACATGGATTTGGGAGATGAGACATTTTCCATCAAAGACTTGGGTATGCTGAGTGGCTCCAGTCACAAACTGCGGTTGGAAATGCACGATGGGCGAATCCTTCTCGAGGTGGATAATAGATCCATGCTGGACTCCTTAGCCGGTTTACCACTGGGGTTCAAGGGGGCACCTGCCATTACCTGTCAGAATGCCAGGTGCGAATTCGATTCCGTGGAGTTTTCTCTCGCAGTCTCCTCAATGCAACCCTAGGACAAGGCTTCCTCCGCCCTGTTGACTTCCTGCAGTTATGGCGAAATATGTTCCGGTAGCTGCTCCCGCGGCGAGCACTCCAATTCCGGTCCAAAACCACCACTTGTCATGGAGATAGGTCCATGTAAAGGCGAACTGTCGATCCGCATCGTCTTTGCTTTTTATCACTGGTTTTGCCCCGCTCGTGTTCTTGATTACCTCGTCAGCCTCTTGGGCTTTATCGGTCTTTTGGCCTGTTTGTGCTTCTTGCTCTTTTTCCATGTCGGTATCTTTAGATGCTTTTGTTTTTTCTGATATTGTTGCCGAGACCTCAGGCGTTTTGTTGTGTTTGTCCTTCTCAATGCCTGGAGCCTGCTTCTTTCCCGCCTCTGATGCCTCGTCTGTCAGATCGAGACCAAACGATTCTTCCCCAGAGTTTTCTGAATTTGCAACAATCTTGGCTGCATCCCTCGCTCCTTGGTCGAAATCTGTATCGGAGGAGCCCCCGTCGCTTGAAGGCTCGATGAGCTTAATCAGGAACGTTTTCAACTCGGACGAGTATTGAGGGTCGTCAATATCAAATACCTTCTTGTGTTGCTCGAAATTATACCCAGAACTGGTCTCGACGGTGTAGGCGCGAATTGCCATCGATGACGGCTCTCCTTCCAAAACAGCCACAACGAGTCTGTTCGTTTTGAGAAAATCACAGAATTTTTTTGTGCTTGGTCCTGGCTTGCTCCTGATGAGTTCAGCGGACATTCGTCCAAAAAGAGATGAGTATTTTTTTCGCATCGGCATGGGCTTGGGTGATAACCTGAATTTGTTTGTTTTCCCCTGCTTGATTCTGATCTTTCCCCCCCATGGCATAAAACCGTCTTTCAATGCACGAACCATGTGGATGCCAGGCGTTATGTTTGAAATGTTCAGGGGAGAGCCGCCTCTGTAAGTGTCATCCAGGTAGATCTCTGCACCAAAGGGCCTGGTCGATATCCGGATATTTACAGGTTTGTACTCATGGTTTTCGACTTGCGCTTTTTTGAAGACCTCCTGGATGTTTGGTGGGAAAAGATTTTCATCCATGGTTTTCTGGCCTGGCATCAGGGCGACTCTCCTGAAAACGGCCAATCCCTTTTCCGGTTCTCCAGCCAGGATAAACGTGGCACCGAGAAACATCATTGTCTCTATCATGTGCCCTGGTTCCTTCAAATAACCATAAGCATATTCAAATTTTTTCAATGCCAATTGAAACTTTGTCTGCGCCTGCTCCAATTCCAATTCGTCGTATGCTCGTTTGCCCTGGGTGAGTAGATCCAGTGCCTCGGACTGTGCCAACTGCCTTTCGTTTTGTTCTTTACCTGTCAGGAGTTTTTGGATATCCACTTGTTTAAATAACCCCGTGGTGCCGAGCAATTCTCTCAACCTGTGTTGAACATTGACTGCTTCCTTTGCCGCAGCTCCCCCTCTGCCTATGGCAAAGGCTCCAATGGAGTTTTGTTCGGACTTGGCGTTTGGGCTGGTTGCAAGAATCATCGCCGACAAAGGAAACAAGAGTGTCCAGAATCGGTTCCACATACTGGCTCCTCCTATAGATCACTTGGTATGGCGGTAAAAATTTCACCGGATGACAAAAGCCCATCAGGTCCCATGCCTCCCATGAGCAAGACTCTGCCCCCCGGGAACGGGACACAGGCATGGCCGGCCCTGGCTGTGCTGAGAAATATCGCCCCTGATCCTCCGTCGGCAAGTCTGAATGTGCTGGCCGGGTCGAAGACCTCTACGGAGTTTGTTGAATTCATGAGTAAGTCTTCGAATCCCCCTGCTAACAAAAGAGTGTTGTCGGACATTGTGGACATCTGAAACATCCATCTGGGCTTGGACATGCTGCCCGGGTCAGACATCTCGGATTTAGAGATGGAGTAGACCCTGGTGTTCGCCACAGATGGATCCAGTGGGTTGAATTCATTGTCCAGAAAGGTCCCTCCAGCCAGGAGGATTTCATCCGGCCTCAAAGGAATTATGGCCGCCGAGTGAAAAAACAAGTTCGAGGCAGGGCCTTCTATGGGAACTTCACTGAATAAACCAGTATCTCCATCCAGGATAAACTCTTCAACCGGTGATTTAGTGGGCATCACTGCTCCGCCGAATATCAACACCTTGTCAGCCACTGCCACGGATGCGTGGCCAAGTCTTGGTGTACTGAGGTGACTTGCCAGACTAATGAAGTCTCCACTGGACTCTATTGACGGATCGAAAAGTATGGCATCGTCTCTGGCCGTGTCGATGCTTGTGCCTCCTCCGCTCACCAGGACCCTGCCGTCTAAGAGTGCTACGGCTGAATGAAAGACTCTCCCCACATTGTTCGGCAACGGTTTTTCAATCCATCGGTTTTCCTTGGGAAAGAAGACTTCGAAGGTGGGAACAAGATCATTCTCATCGATTTTGATGGGAAAGCCATCAGTTCCTTTCACGATTTTGAATCTGGAGACGCCACCTACGATCAGGACTTGACCGCCAGGTAACTCAGTGGCAGATGCCAGAGCCCTGGCCGTGTGAAGTTTGACCCCCTTGTGTACGACACCGGTAAAAGTCTCGAAGATGTCGACACCCGAACTCGCAACATATTCCACACAGTCCGAACCACAATCGGCGGAAGTAGGTATGGCTCCGCCTGCCATGACTACTTTTGTACCACCTGCCAATGCCGCAGCCAAAAAGACTTTGCCTTCGGTCATGGGGCTTACTGTGCAAGAGACATCTTCGACGCTCGTCAAGAACACATCCTGGTAGGTTGTGATGCCCTCCACTATGTCGATACCGCAAGCACCTCCGGACCATGCAACATGATTGGATTGAATGCCGTTTACTTGAAGATCCAGGTTTGATCCGGCAGCAATTCCTCCCACGCTCACCGGTTTGTCGGAAGAAACTCCAACGTGTTTTTTGTAATGCTCGGTTCCGTCAGTATTCGTAAGCAGGATATCCAGCGAATCTAAAGACGGGGGTGATGACTGCGACTGGGGCGTCTCAGGGCATGGTTGATCGAGTGCCATGGCTGCGAAGCTGAGGTCCATCTTGGCGCCGGAGTCCTGGTCATGGGCACAGGCCGTAACGAGCAGGCTAAGAGCCAGAAACAGGGTGTTGGTTCGCATTTCTATCCTCCACTATGACGTATTGGCAATTGTATCTTATTCCAGTCCGCTCCAGCGCACCACCCGATCGTTTTTCAAGACCACCTCCCGGCCTGGAGCATAGATCCATCGCTCCCATCTGGCTCCGTCTTTTATCTCCCTCATAACCTTTTCCGGTTGTCCCCTGGATCTCAACACGGCATCATATCTCATGCCTTCGACCACTTTTTTTTCCCGGATGGCTTCGATGATCTCCACGGGTCGATGGGAAAACTCTTTACTGGGGTCGGCATCGACCAGGTACAACCCGAGAGTTTTTTCAAACATGGACAAGGATTTTATCTGTTGGGTCAGAACCAGCACATATGGCTTGGAAGACGGGGCTTGGTCTAGGTCGGCACCATCTGGTGGGACGACCTGGACAAAAACCCAGGTGAAATGGCGGGGCGAGTTGAGCTTACGATGGGACATGGCCAGGGAGGTTGGAAATTCTATTTTTGTTATTCTGACCTTTGTAGCCATGGGTAATATTCGGACCGGCTTGCCGGGAAGAATGGGATCTCCTGCCGGAGAGGTGATGAGCACACGCTCGTCGAGTTCGTGTTCCGTCAGATACAGCCTGTCGTCATAGGCCCAAAAGGGAGTGGCGTAACAAGAATACTTCAAGTACAGGACCCTTCCCGTGAAATGTTGCTGTATGGATGCTTGTTGTTTTGGGGCAAGGAGAGTTTTCGATGGACACCCTGTTGCCAAAACTGCTGCAATGAGCAAAGGGAAAAAGAGATACCGGTGCATTTTCGTCCTCCTGCTTGGATGTTGCCAAGCATACCTCAGTTGGAGAGAAGTATCCATGGGAGCCTGAAATTTTTGACCAACAATCACCGGTCGGGTTTTCGGTGCCGATTGAGCTGTAACAGGGATCCAACCACCAGTCCTGCGCCCACAACTGTGACCCAATCCGGCAGGTGCCCCCAGAAAATCGCGTCCCATACCCCTGCGAAAACAGGTCCCAGGTATCCTGCCATTGCAATTTTACCGGCAGCCCCATAGCGATAAGCCGTGGTGATGAGAATCTGAAACAGCACCGACAAGATTCCAACTCCCAAAAGGGCCGACCAGGTCCATAGGTCCGGTGAGACATAGGAATCCAACATGAGAGGAAAAGACAAAACTGAAGCTGTCACTGCGAAGTAAAGCACCACCACGTGAGCCTGCTCCGTTCTGGTGACCTTGCGAATGCACAGATGTGCAAGAGCCGCCAGAATAGACGATGCAAACGCGGCCAGCCCGGCCCAGTTTACCACTGCGAAATCAGGTCTGATGATAAGAGCAGCTCCCAGCAACGTCACGGGAACCATCGCCAATGCGTTTGGCAAGATGCGTTCGTGTAAAAGCACAGAGCCCAGCAAGAGGATCCATATGGGGGAACAAATGTTCAATAGCATGGCATCTGCGGTAGCCAGGCCGGAAAGACCATAAAAAAACAATAGCAGTGCGGTTGCACCAAATACCCCGCGCAGCACGAGCCACAATCTGTTGGTTCGATGACCGAGCAAAGGCCCCTCGGAGCGACCCCTGAGATTCAACTCCAGATGCCAAGCTACGAGAATAATGCTCGCAAACAGGCTACGGTAAAAGACAACCTGCGTCGACGGAAGGGAAGATGCGGCAAACTTGGCCAGGGCGCTCATGGCGCTGAGAACAAGTGCCCCCAAGGACATAAGCAATAGCCCGTTTTGTCGCCAAGTCGCCATACCTGTCCTGTAGTACGTTGTGGCCAATTGTCAACAACGTTATTTCAGAGCATTTTCAAACCTGGGTAACACTACGCAATCGTTGGAAATCTTTTGTCAATTGGTTGACATGGGCGCTGTGTGTGAAGTAGCTTCTAATCGTGTGTATTCATTTTTTTTATGAATAATGAATTAGAGGAGAGTGATGATTCCATTTTGGAAATTTCATGGCCTTGGAAACGATTTTATTATAATGGACGCGACCAGGGGTGGTCTCCTGGTGGAGCCTGAGCAGGCCCGCTGGCTGTGCGACAGGTTTTTCGGTGTGGGTGCAGACGGAGTCCTCACTGTTTTGCCAAGCGAAAAGGGCGATTTTCGTATGCACATATATAATTCTGACGGTTCACAGCCTGAAATGTGTGGAAACGGGATTCGGTGCTTCGTCAAGTACGTGGTGGACAACGGTTTGGCTCCCGGACCACGGGTCCGGGTGGAGACGGGACGGGGGGTGCTCGAGTGCGAATCCCAAAGCGGACCTGCCGGCAAGGTCGATTTTGTCACAGTAAATATGGGGCCGGCCATATTTGACAGAAAGAGCATACCCATGGTCGGTGAAGGCCGTTGCATCCAGGAACAGATCGAGGCTGGAGAACTGACCTTCACCATTACCGCCGTGTCCATGGGTAATCCACACATGGTATTGTTCGAAAAAGCTGATCTTTCTCTTGCAAGAAAGAGAGGGCCGTTACTCGAGAGCCATCCTATGTTTCCGGAGAAGGTCAATGTGGAACTGACCGAGGTCAAGAGTCGTTCGGAGATCGACCTTGTGGTTTACGAAAGGGGATGCGGTATCACAAAGGCTTGCGGTACCGGAGCATGTGCTGCAACGGCCGCTGCTGCTATGATCGACAAGGTGGATTTCGACCGGGAGGTCCAGGTAACCCTGCCGGGAGGTAGTCTATTCGTTCGTGTCGAACATGATTTTTCTTCGGTTTGGATGAGGGGCTCTGCCGTCGAAGTCTTTCGCGGTGAATTGCCAGGGACCATACCCACCGCATGAACAGTGATATTCGCATTCTGCTCGTGGATGACGAGGAGTTCTATCTCAGGCTGTTTTCGGATATTCTTTCATCGAGGCGTTTCAGTGTCCGCACTGCGAGAAGCGGCGAACAGGCGTTGAGCCTGTTGCAACAAGAACGGTTCGATATTCTCATAACCGATCTGCTAATGGAGGGGATGGATGGGCTGGAACTGACGGCAAGGGTGAGGGAGCATTTTCCATGGGTGGATATAGTGGTCATCACCCAGAGAGACGATGTCAGACTTGCTGTGCGTTCCATGCGAATGGGAGTTTTCGAGTACCTGGTAAAACCGGTCGATAGGGATGAACTTCTGCTGACCCTGGATCGGTTGCTCGAACGAAGGCGGTTGGTGGACCAACAGAACAAACTCCTGGATGAGAGCATCCAGTATCTTCAGGCCCAGACCGTCTATCGCAGGTGTTTGGAGATCCTATCCACCCTGGACATGGAGAACCTATCCGAGATGATCATGCGCCACATGATGCAGGCCACCGGGGCGCAGGGGGGAATACTTTGGCTCAATTCACCGGAGGAGAGACCTGAGCCGGATGGCTCTGAGCGCATGAACCTGACCGGGTATCGTGGTCTCGTCAGCCTGGAGAATTTTCCCAGCACCTTACAGATCGGCAAGGGTGATTTTTTGGATTCTATGAAATCTGGAAAGCCTTTTTTTGCCGCTCCAATGGCCATGCCGGGACACGTTGAAGGGGATGGAGCAAAACGTGCGTTGTTTGTTCCTTTGACCGCAGACGGCATTTCTGCGGGTTTGCTGATGTTGCAGGATAAACTGCGCGAGGATTTTTCGGACAGGGATCAGAACATAGCCCGTACCATGGCCCAGTTTTCCGGCATTGCCTTGAAAAATGCCCGTCGCTTCCAGGCTCTTGAAAGATTGGGCCTCAGGGATCACGAATCCACCGCTTACAATTTGACTTATTTTATAGACTATGCCGGAAAGGAGATTTTCAAGGCTCGTCGCTACGGCAGGGACTTTTCATTAGTGACGGTTGTCATCGACCGATTCGAGTTTCTTCGCGAGCATTTCAAGGCCGAGGTTTGTACGAAGATGGCAAAAAAACTCTCCGAGAGTATTTCGAGGGTGGTCAGGGATTCGGATATCCTCGCGCGGGTCTCGGATCATGAATACTACCTGTTGTTGCCGGAGACGGATGCTCTGGGTGCGCGGATGTTCGTGAGGCGTTCCAGGGCAGCGTTTATGGCTGATTCGTTCATCTCGGAGATGAGTCGGGATTACCCGGTAAGCATAAGCATGGGCGCGGCGACATTCCCCATGGATGGAAGGGATTTCGATCAACTCTTGAGCGCTTGCCGTGAGGAGATGTCCCAGGTGCGCAGCAGTCTGGTTCGCAGGCTGAGGTTGGAGCAAAGTGATATATGGGATACTGTGAGAACCTTGGTCGGAAGGCCCAATGATCACCTTGGCATGGTGGAGATGGCATCAGAGACGTTCAGGATGGCTGAGGATAACCAATCCGGGTCCGCTCACGGAATCTTTTCAGAAGCTATCATTGATGCCATAGAAGCTGAAGTATGCCGACAGGCCGTGGATGCTCCGGAGCGAAGGGCCGTAGTATATGCGGTCGGTGGCAACATAGGCCATGAGGTCCGGCCCATAGAGAAAGTAATGGAAGGAGCGCTCAAGGCCAGAGCTTTTTTGGTGGGTGCCAAGGAACAGGATGTGAGGACCAATCAGTTTTCCAGCGTTACGAGGCTGCTCATAAAAGACGAAGGGGCGATGTTGCATCACCATCGACTGTTGTTGGTCCTGGGTGAAAGGGTTGCCTATGCTTTGTTGGCCCAAAGGGGAGATGAATCGAGCTACTTCGGCTTTCACAGCAACGACAGGTACCTGGTAGAAAGCCTCATCGCCAAGTTGCAGGACTACTACAATTTCCAGCGTCAGTATTGACGCCTGGGGGCCTTGGTTCATGGAACGTAAACTCATCCTCATAGCAGACCCTGACAGGGAGGTGCTCAAGGATCTGGGCAACGCTTTTCACGACAGGGGCTATGACGTAAGGGCGGCACGTGACGGTAGTCGTGCCTTGGAGAAGGCGATCCTT
>CAYSLH010000127.1:0-13155 GCA_964431605.1 uncultured Myxococcales bacterium | reverse complement strand
GGGTCTAACCCTTGGCTGGGTGTCTTGGACGCGAGTCTGGGGGCCAGGCAGGAGTACATCTTCGAGGGATTTGTTTCTGACTGGGACCAGGCAACCCGTAGGTCAGTGAGTCTCGGTTCCATTGTGTTCTCTCCTACGTTTCCTGCTTCGGTCGTTGGTCAGGAGACGAACCACGCTGCGGCCCTCCGGGTTCTCGATGCTGCCCTGGCAGAAAGTCATTCGGACGATGAGAGCATATGGGAAGATGTAAAATCCGAGCTACAGACAGATAGGACCTCATCCCGGAAACTTTTCAAATGAGCACAAAGGTCTATTTGCTGGACACGGGGGTATTGGGACGCATCACTCACCCAAAAGCGAAAGCAAACAGGCCCGTTGTCCAGTGGTTCCGCGACATGCTTGTTCGGAAGAGGGAGTTCCGCATCCCAGAGATTTGCGACTATGAACTTCGGAGAAAACTTCTTCACTTGAACTACCAGCAAAGCCTCGAGCTTCTTGATTCATACTGCTCGACCGTTGGATACCTGCCGATTAGTACCGACGCCATGAGGCTGGCCGCAGAGCTTTGGGCGGATAGCAGGAAGAAGGGAAAACCGACAGCGCCTCCAGATGCGCTAGATGGCGATGTCATCCTTGCGGCGCAGGCTCAGGTGTTGGCCAAGGCAGGCTTCCAGCCAACTGTGGTCACGGAGAATATCGGGCACCTGGCGCGGCTCACGGACGCAAAGGAATGGAAGAATGTAAGGTAGTCATTGATGGGTCCTGATGACCCCAGCCTTCTGCATAATTTGTAAATCCGATTGACAATTTATGCCTTTTACGCTATCTTCTTGATGTGATTGAAAGAAACATCAAGTCAAAGCTCCTGGAACTGGCATCTTTCTACCCGGTAGTTACCCTCACTGGACCACGTCAGTCAGGAAAGACCACCCTTTGCAAAAACGCCTTCCCTGACCTGCCCCACGTATCGTTCGAACCCCTGGACAATAGACAGTACGCATCAACAGACCCGAGGGGGTTCATCCAGGAATATAAGCAGGGCGCGGTGCTGGATGAAGTGCAAAATGTACCGGACCTGCTTGGCTACCTGCAGGAAGAAATAGACAACGACCCGCGTCCGGGCAGGTTCATACTCACAGGATCACAACACTTCGGCCTGGTCGGTAATGTCTCCCAGTCCCTCGCCGGACGCACCGGCTTGCTTACACTCCTGCCTCCATCATACGATGAGCTCAAGCGCTTTACCTCATATCCAACCGACCTCATCCTGACCATGTTCCAGGGTTCGTATCCTCGTATATACGATCGAAACATTCCAGCCAGGCGCTGGCTGTCCGATTACGTGACCACCTACGTGCAAAGAGACGTGAGACAAGTTCTCAATGTGACAGACCTCAACGCATTTGGCACATTCCTGAGACTATGCGCAGGCCATACCGCCTGCCCCCCAAACCTGTCGAGAATCGGAGCTGACGCCGGCATATCGCACAATACGGCACGAGCCTGGTTGTCTGTGCTGGAGGCATCCTATATATGCTTTAGCGTGCCGGCCTGGTTCAGAAACGTCAAAAAGCAGAGCACAAAAGCCCCGAAACTCCATTTTTACGATACAGGCCTCGTCTGCAACCTCCTTGGTATAACCGATCCGGGCCAGCTTAGACACCACCCGCTCAGGGGCAATATATTCGAGACCTGGGTTGCTTCAGAAATAATGAAAGCGCAGAACAACCTTGGTGAAAAACCAACATTGTTTCACTTTCGCGACGCCAAAGGCCTGGAAATAGACCTGGTCATGGAAGACGACTCCTCCATCAATCTCATCGAAGTCAAATCAGGCGCAACCATCTCAGGGGACTTTTTTCATTCCCTGGACCTTCTGGGTAAACGACTTGCGCAATTTCCAGACAATACCAAGAAAATAAACCAAATACTCGTATATGGCGGCGACTCACACACCCGTCGCCAAAATTCCAAGGTCATTCCGTGGACTGATGTGGGGTCTGATGTGGGGTCAGGTCACTGATGTGGGGTCAGGTCTGGTCTGTGATGTGGGGTCAGGTCTGGTCACTTGACACTTGTGACTTCACAAGTGTCAAGTGACCAGACCTGACCCCAGCCTTCAACTCTGACCCCAGCCTCCTCATTCCCCCTTGACATTCATTCCCAATTAACTAGACTCGGGTGTCAGTTATCTCTCGGCTATTACAAATTCAAATTTTGGAAAGATTAGTCATGGCGGAAAAAACTATTGGAATCGATATTGGCTCCACCACGTGCAAGGTATGTATTTACGGAGCGAACAAAGACACACGGCACGGGATACTTCCCCACGATGGGGATCTGCCCGGAACTTTGAATAAATTATTCAAAGAGCTGCACCTTGACGAGGGGCCGTCCCTCAAGGGTATGGTCACAGGCACAGAGGGTCGCCACCGTGTTGAACTTCCCGACATTATCGCACCTGTGGCCATAGAGGCAGGTCTCGCGGCCCTGGATCTGAGGCCCAACGCGGTGGTATCCATGGGGGGAGAGGACCTGGTGGTATACATCCTCAACGACCAGGGACGTATCATCAACACATACTCGGGCAACAAGTGCGCATCAGGCACAGGGGAATTTTTGCGGCAGCAATTGGGGCGTATGAACCTGGGACTCGAAGACCTGGACGAGGTCTGCCGGGGCGCGAAGGTCTATAGCATATCGGCCCGCTGTTCGGTGTTCATGAAATCCGATTGTACCCATCGGCTGAACAAGGGTGAGGCCACCAAGGGAGACATCGCGCTTTCGTTGAGCAAGGTCATGGCGGACAAGGTGGGGGAGTTTTTGACCAAGGCAAAGCTTGCCACAGGGCAGGTGGTACTGGTGGGAGGCGTGACTAAAAACCGCCACCTGGTGGGGTTCATCAGGCAAAGCAGGCCTGCAATCGACTTCGTGGTTCCTGACGAGGCTCCGTTTTTCGAGGCGTTCGGCGCAGCTTGCCTGGCCCGCTCCCGGGGCGCTGTGACGCCGAAGCAAAACATCCTGAGGCCAGGCACAGACCTCATGTTCAAAACCTTCTCGCCCCTTTCCCAGGCGAGTTCCCTGGTGGAGCATTCGCCTTCGCGACGGGCCGAGTTCGACCCGGATGCCGAGTACATACTGGGCGTGGACGGAGGCTCCACCACCACCAAGGTCACCCTGGTAAACGCAAAAACCATGGAGATCGCGGCCCAGCATTACGGCAGAACCCATGGAGATCCCATCGCCGCTCTGAAAGTCTGCCTGAAGGAAGTGAGAAAACAGCTCCATGGCCAAAAGCCCCGCATAAGCCTGGTGGCCACCACCGGGTCGTCCAGGGAACTCCTCGGCGTGTTCATCGAGACGGTGGGCGTGTATAACGAGATCATCGCACACACGGTGGGCACGACGTTTTTTCAAAAAGACGTGGACACCATTTTTGAAATCGGCGGCCAGGACGCCAAGTACGTGTACATAAACAACGGCGTTCCCATCGACTATGCCATGAACGAGGCATGCTCGGCCGGTACCGGCTCGTTTCTGGAAGAGTCGGCATCAGGAGACCTGAACATCAACACGGCTCCTCAGATCGGCCCCATCGCCATGCAGGCGAACGCGCCGCTGAAGTTCGGCGAGCATTGCTCCGCGTTCATAAACTCCGATATAAGAAAATCCATCCAACAGGGAGCAACCAGACAGGACATAATGGCCGGCCTGGTGTTTTCCATCGTGGCCAACTACCTCAACCGGGTGGTGGGCAACAGGCCGGTGGGAGAACACATCGTGCTCCAGGGCGGGGTCGCGAAAAACCCAGCGGTGCCCCTGGCATTTGCTCACATGACCCAAAAGCACATAACCGTACCGCCGGACCCTGAGCTGATGGGGTGCTTCGGAGTGGCCAGGCTGGTGTTGCAAAAACACCAAGAGGGCCTCATAGAAAAAGGCGATTTCGATATAGACAGCCTGATCGAAAAACAGATCACTTACGGCAAGGGCTTTACCTGCAAGGCATGCGAAAACCTCTGTTCCATCAGGCGCATAAACGTGGGAGAACACCGCTACCCGTTCGGAGGCAGATGCTCGCTTTACACCAACCAGAGAAAGAAGCGCCGCATACAGGCTTCCGAGGTCACGGACTACACACAGGTGCGAACCAGGATGCTCTTCGAGGATTTCGCGCCGGACCCGGAGACCTTCGAGCAAAAAACCGACCGAGTGGTGGGTGTTCCCATGGCTTTTTCGGTTCACTCATTGTGGCCTTTTTATTCGTGGTTTTTCCATACGCTCGGGGTGAGGATCCAACCGTCCACCGGTATTTCACCAGTGGGTATTGCCAAGCAGGAGAGTAATTACTGTTTTCCCACAGAGATCGCCCACGGGGCGATCCAGGACGTGCTGGACAAGGACATAGACTATATTTTCCTTCCCCATTTCAGGGACATGCCCACGCTGGAGGACGTACACGCCTGCGTCTGCCCCCTGACCCAGGGATTGCCTTTTTTCGCCAGGCACGCATTCGACCTGGACGACGAAAAGGTCCTAAGGCCCCTGGTGTCCTTTGCCGAGGGGTTCGAAAACAGCAGACGCGCTTTCGAACAAATGGCCCAAAAGCTTGGCTTCAGCGCGGCACAGGGCGGCCATGCCTATGACATGGGAATCAAACACTACAAGGCATTTTTGGCAACGTATCGGAACCTCGGCCGAAAGCTCCTGGACGAGGTACGGCAAAACCCGGACCATGTCTACATAGCCCTTTTGGGACGTCCATACAATGCCTTTACCCGCGACGCCAACATGGGTATTCCGCGCAAGTTCACCTCCCAGGGCGTAACGGTGATTCCCTACGACATGATCTATTCGGCCACGGCAGAGATACCTCCCAACAACTACTGGTACTACGGCCAGCAGAACATGAAGGCTGTCAAGCAGGTCAAGAACATCGACAACATGTACCTTTCTTGGGTTTCTAATTTTTCCTGCGCTCCTGATTCGTTCCTGCTCCATTACGTGCGCTGGCTGATGGGACACAAGCCGTACCTGGTGCTGGAGGTGGACTCCCACACTGCGGATGCCGGCCTGGACACCAGGGTCGAGGCTTTTTTGGATATCATAGAAAGCTACCGCAGAAACGTCACCCCTGTGCCGGACAAGCCGTTCGAGCGGCGTTACTACGTCGAGCTCAAGGACGAATACTGCGACATAGTCGACAGGCAGACGGGAACCAAGTTGGATATTCGCGACAAGCACATCCACTTCATCATTCCGTCCATGGGAGATCTTTCGTCCAACGCCATGGGAGTGGCAGCCCGCAGGCAGGGAATCCACACGACGGATCTCGACCTGCCGGACGCTTTCAGCACGCAGCTTGCGAGGAACGTGGCGTCGGGAAAAGAGTGCATACCCGCGTTGTTGGTGCTCGGGTCCATACTGAAGTTTTTCCAGCAAAACGATCCATGTTCCGGTGACGAGATATACGTCGTGTTCGTACCGTCCACCCTCGGGCCTTGTCGAACGGGACAGTACCACGTGTTTTTCGACAGGCTCTTCGAAGACATGGGCTGGGAGAACGTGGTGCTGCTCGTATCGAACTCGGAAAACTCCTACCGGGAGCTTGGTGCCACCTTCAGCCAGGACGTGTGGCGGGGGCTGGTGCTCGGAGATTATTTCGCAGACATTCGTAATTCGTTGCGCTTGCTCGCCAGGGACACGGATTCGGCCCTGAGGGTTTTCGACGAGGTCTGGCGTGACGTGATGCATGGATTCGAGGCAGGCCCCAAGGACCTGGAGTACGAGCTGAAGTCGGCGGCGCGTCGGCTCAAGCAGATACCCCTGACAGGTGAGCTCGAAGACTTGAAAAAAGTGCTCATCGTCGGGGAGATATACGTTCGTCGTGACAACTTCTCAGTTAGCCAGATCACCGACATGCTCATAGACAGGGGGATATATCCCAAGGTCACAGGGGTTACCGAATGGTTCCATTACGCGGACTTCGCACGCAAGTTCATAATGGAAAAGACCAGGAAACAAAACGGACTGCTCAGGACCATAGTGGACGGAGGTATCAAGGACGAGGCGATGTTCCTCGTGGAAAAATTCTGGAAGCAGACCACCGAACACAAGATCGCGGCCATCTTGGAATCCACAGGCCTTGTGCCCCACGTGCCCCACGACATGAACGAGATAATCGGCGAGGGACAAAAGACCTTCGTAGACCCGGAGTTGGAAAGCGAAGCCACCGTGTCTCCGGCTGTGGGCGCAGCGGCCATGAAGGATGGATACTCGGGCGTTGCCATAATAGCTCCCTTCGGCTGCCTGCCTGGACGACTCATCGAAGGGGTTTACTCTCCATGGGCCAAGGCTCGGGGGTATCCTGTGATAGCCCTGGAAAACGACGGGCAACCATACCCGCCCAACATCGTCTCCCGTATAGAGGTGTTCGCGCACAACGTCCTGCGCTTCAAACCCAGCAGGGAGTCGAACCAGAAAATCTTTTGGCAAAAATGGGCCGAACGAGCAGGCTTTTCGAAATTTTCCAGGCAGTAGAAAAGGACCATGGATATGCATTCGAACACTGTGGCCACGACGCAGCCATACCGGCTCACCACCAGGAGTGGAGCCAAACAGAACGAAAAACACGCCAGGAAACTGGACAGGGTCGTAAGCTTTCTCCAGCGCAGGAAAAGCACGGAGCCCCTTTCGCGAAAAAAGCGCACCGTATCGCACCAGGTTCCAAAGGTTCACGATAAAAAATACGAGGACGAAAAAATCGACCTGACGGATTTCGACGAGATCATAGAGATAGACACGGAGCGCGGTATCTGCGTTGCCGAACCAGGGGTGCCGTTTTGTAAAATCGTCCATCGCACCCTGCCCCTCGGACTGGTACCCATCGTGGTGCCGGAGCTAAAGACCATCACCATCGGGGGCGCTGTCGCAGGATGCTCCATAGAATCCATGTCGTATAAACACGGCGGGTTCCACGACACCTGCCTGGAGTACGAGATCGTCACGGCCAAAGGAGATGTTCTTTATTGCACCCCGGAAAACGAGCATTCACTCATTTTCCAGATGATGCATGGTTCTTTTGGAACCACGGGCATATTGACCAGGCTCGTGTTCAAGCTGACTCCAGCCAAACCTTTCGTGCACCTGACCCACGAGACACACAAGTCCGTAGACAGCTACCTGGATTCCATCTGGTCTCACTACACGAGCAAAGATGTGGACTTCATGGACGGGCTGATACACTCGCCCACTCACCTGACCCTGTGCGTTGGTGACTTCGTGGACAGGGCGCCTTACACGAACCGTTACGATTGGCTCAAGGTGTATTACAAGAGCACGAAGTGCAGGGAGCAGGACTATCTGAAGACCCCGCATTATTTTTACCGCTACGACCAGGGAGTAACCAACGTACACCCGAAATCTTTCCTGGCAAGGCTGCTGTTGGGAAGGATACTTGGGTCTTCTGCGATACTCAGGCTGGCTGAAAAGCTTCGCTTCTTTTTGCTGGACGACGAGAGGCCCGACGTTACGGTGGACACCTTCCTGCCCTTTTCCCGGCTGAAGGAATTTTTGGAGTGGTATACTTTGGACTTCGGCCATTTTCCCTTGTGGGTCGTGCCGTACAAAAGAGTGCATGACTACGAGTGGCTCGATGACAGCTTTTGGAATGGGATGAACGACGAGCTCTTGGTGGACATCGCCATATACGGCATGAAACAACGTGGTGAGACCAATTACTACAGGCTCATGGAAGAAAAGCTCCAGGAACTCAATGGAGTCAAGACCCTCATCTCCTACAACTACTATTCGCAAGACGAGTTCTGGGGGATTTTCAACAAGAAGAACTTCGAAGCGGTAAAATCCATCACCGACCCGGACAACATCTTTCGAGACCTTTACGAAAAAACCTGCAAGGCGTCCATGGGTAGATAGCCTGGTGCCTCGGGCGGAGTGTCCATGGACAGGGACGAAAAAACACCATCACGCAGGATCGCGCGTGAACTCGAGACTGTCAGGACCATGATCGGCATGTACTGTGATGACCATCATGAGCCGTCAGTGCAACTTTGTGACGATTGCGAGGAGTTGTACCAATATGTCGAAAAAAGGGTGAGCAACTGCCCCTTTGGAAAAGACAAGCCCACGTGTGCAAAGTGCTCGGTTCACTGTTTCAGAAAGACCATGCGTGAGAGGATACGGCAAGTGATGAGGTACGCAGGGCCGAAGATGGCGCTAAGCCACCCGGTGCTGAGCGTTTTTCACTTCCTCGACGGCCGAAGACCCACCCCGGAAAACAAAAAAACGAGCAAGGATACAAACTAGCCAGGACCCTGGTTTTTGGTTACTATTGCCCCGATGAATCGCATGTCTGCAATATTGGCCCTGGCCGTTGTTTTATCTTGTCCCGCTCAGCCTGCCCTGGCACGCACTCCCTGGTCTCCGCAAGCCGACCTGCCCAGCCGCCTGACGATCCATTCATCTAGGGAGCTGAAAAAACTCAGCCCAGCGCATGGTGCCATGTTGAACGAGGCCCTGGGAAATCTGAAAATCGGCCGATACAAAAAAGCTCTCGCCCTGCTCGATGATTTCCTGGAGTTGAGACCAAATTGTTCCCGGGCACTGAAGGCGCGGGCAAGGGTTTTGCTTACCCTCGGTTACCTTTATTGGACGCGAGCTCTGGTACGGCAGGCGATTACGGACGCCGAGACTTTTTTATGGCAGGAAGGTCTGGACGTGGAGATGAGGGACCTGCTTGCGCTTTGCAGGCAGTTGGACAAGAGGATGAAGCGTATCGAGTCTGCCAGGGCTGCCCGAAAGCGAAAAGGGCAGCGAACAAAGCAGCGTACCCGAAAGCGTGCACGAAAGCGTACCCGAAAGCATACAGGGACCTGACGTAGGAGGGAGCGGACATGCCCATATACGAATACGAGCCGGTGGACGAATCTTGCGAATTTTGCAGGGACGGGTTCGAGTTGTTGAGGAGTTTTTCTGATGAACCCCTGACCCAATGTCCCCAATGCCACGGTCCTGTCAGGAGGGTTGTGTCTGCGCCTTTCGTCCAGGCGCGTCCCCTGAACCCACTGAGTCCGAGCTATCTGGCGGAAAAGGGATTTACCAAGTACGAAAAGACGGCAGACGGCGAGTACACCAAGACAGCCGGAGTGCGTGGGCCGGATGTTCTAAAGAGATGACCCGGCTGTAGTCTTGGGCAATCTGACCGTTCAGGGAAAGTTCAGTTCGACGCTGGTCTGCAACCCGCCCCTTACGTTATAGTCCAAAATCACCTTCAGAGCCTTGGGCTCGAGCACTGACAGCAAATCTTCGAAAATCCTGGCTGCCGCGTGCTCCTGCACCACACCCACCTGCCGGTAGGTCAACAGGTAGTATTTCAGAGATTTTAGCTCCAGCAATTTGTCGCCTGGGACATACTCCAGTTGGAGCCTGCCCAGGTCGGCCAGCCCGGTCCATGGACACAAAGCTGAAAACTCCTCTGTCTGAATCCTCACCGTCTGTGGTCTCGATGGATATTCGTAGGGAAAAGACACAAGTAGATCGGGACGGATGTCCGATTCGTCATGTACCGGGATGGAGAAATCTTCGTCCAGACCCTTGTAGGTGCTCTGCATGTCGCGGTTCTTGCGGCTCATTACTGGTCCTCCATAAAAGATCCATGTTATAGACCTCCTCTGGCTCTAAAGCAACACGACTGGCGCATCAGGCAGCCTTCCCATGGAGATACACAGGGTGTGCGAAAAAAATAAGACGTTCGGATTCCAGTGGCATCTTACGAATCTTTGCAATGGTCGTTGCGACCATTGTTACCAGGAATCATTCACTTCTGACAACGCCCTGGGGCTGGAGGTCCAAAAAGCCACGGCAGATGAAATTTTCGATACCTTGTCCCACAGGCCTGTTACGGTAAACATTACAGGTGGCGAGCCATTGTTGCTCGGGCACCTGCCGGATCTCCTCTCTCACCTTGGGACCAAGCCCAACCTGGATGAACTCTGGATAATCACCAACGGAACCGTGGCCGGGAAAAAAATGCTCCACAGCCTGCGACGAATCGATGCCCTTACGGGAATAAAGGTCTCTTTGGAGGCAGCAGACCAGGCCATAAACGACTCCATACGTTGGCCGGGGCACCTGGCTGCATTGAGCCGGAACATGGACTCTTTTGTGTCTTTGGAAAAACAGGTGGTGGCCATGGTCACTCTATCGAACCGAAATGTCCACCAGATCGATCCCTTGGTAAAATGGGCGAAAGACATGGGGTGCTCCGGGGTTATGTTCGAACGATTCGTCCCGGTGGGACACGGCTTGCAGATGAAAGAGCAGGTCCTTGATTCGGACGGCTGGACAGAGGCGTGCCGGCTCATAGGCATGCAGGCGGGACAGGTTCTGGACCAGGAGGACGCGTCCATTTACAAGGCCTTTTGGATTTCCTTCGGACAAGACGAAGACTTGCTCAGGGGAGCCTTTTGCAACCTTGGTGACGAATCCATGGCTCTCATGCCTGATGGCGCGGTCTTTCCATGCCGCAGGCTTCCCATGGAGGTAGGGCGCATGCCGGACGAAGACTTCGGAGAAATCATCGAGAGACTGGAGAGTTTTTCAGCCGGCAAGATTCGCGCCCGTCTCAAGGGAAGAGTTTGTAAAACCTGCAGGGTCGACCAATGTGCAGGGTGCAGGGCTTTGGCCCTTGCCCTGACAGGTGATTATCTTGCCGACGATCCCCTTTGTCCCGGTCCTGTGATGAACGCGGACCCAATGATATATCGGTAAAAATCTAAGTATTGAACGACGAAGATTTGAAATATGCCATATCCTGAAATACAATTGAAAATCTAATGGTTTTCAGACCCGACACATTCGGAAAATACGTTCTTCTCAAGCGCATAGCCATCGGTGGCATGGCAGAGGTCTTTCGGGCTAAAACCTATGGCGCTGAAGGATTCGAAAAGACTGTTGCCATCAAAAGAATGCTTCCCCACCTGAGTTCCGATTCCCAGTTCGTAAACATGTTCATCAACGAGGCGAAGCTCGCAGCCTCTCTTACCCATGCCAACATCGCGCAGATATATGATTTCGGTTGTATCGAAAACCTCTACTTTCTTTCAATGGAATACGTCTTCGGCAAGGACCTGGCGGATCTCATAAGGATGCTCAGGGACAAGGGCTTGGGTGCTCCCATAGAACTCGCCTGCCATGTCATCATCGAGACATTGAACGGCCTGGACTATGCCCATCGAAAAACCGATGCGTTCGGCAACCCGCTAAACCTGATCCATCGGGATACCTCTCCGCACAACCTGATAATTTCTTACGAGGGAGAGGTGAAGATCGTGGACTTCGGCATAGCCAAGGCCAAGTCCACCACGGTCCAGACCACGGGAGGTGTGCTGAAGGGAAAGTACTCCTACATGTCTCCGGAGCAGGCACACGGTATGCCCCTGGACCATCGTTCCGACATCTTCAGCCTGGGCATCTGCTTTTACGAACTACTCACATTGTCCAAGATGTTCCAGGGCACCAGTGACCTGAGCGTCCTTGAGAAGGTGCGGGAGACGGAGTTCATATCCCCGCGACAAATCAACGAGGCCATTCCCCAAGAGTTGGAAGATCTGCTTCTCAAGGCGTTGGAGAAAAACCCTGACGACAGGTGGGACTCTGCCGCCCAATGGCGAGAGGCGTTGGAAGATTTCCTGTTCAAGTCCAACCTACATTATTCCACGGCGTGGCTTTCAGGCTTCATGAGGGAAATATTCTCTGACGAGATAGACAGGGAGATGCGGGAGCTGGGCGAAGAGGATGAAATCGCCAAGCGCCTGAAGAAAAAAGCCAGAAAGATGGCCAAGCTACAGTCGTTTGCCGATACGGTAAAACTAGGCTCGGACCAAGGCCCTGCAGTTGACATGCAGTCTGAACACACGGAAAATCGGCCGCCCATCAGGGAGGTGTCTTCCGGGGAATTCGTGATCATAGAAGAAGGCGAAAAGGCACAAGACGAATACGAAGATGAAGACGAAGATCTCTCCTTGCTCGATACGGCCATCGCAGCGTCGCCATTGGGCAAGCGAGCCAAGGAAAAGCGAGCCAAGGAAAAGCAGGGAGAGGATGACGGTGAGATGTCGTTTCTGGATTCAGCCTCTACCTTTTCAGACAGCCTTCCAAGCATGGACGATCTGCCCCAGGTGGACGAAGATGCGGACGATGAATCGATGCCCACCGTGGAGCTTTCCAGGCCCAACAGGGACAATGTGAAAGTACTGCCATCTTTTTCCTCTACGATTCAACCTGTCCAAACCATCAACTATGATGAAGATGCGTTCGATGAGGTCGAAGACGAAGATGAAGACAGTGGTGTATCTCAGATCACCACCATGGATGAAAGGAACCAGGCGGGTGCTGAGGCGTTGAAGGAATCAGACCAAGTGGACGAAGAAGATTTTTCGTTGGTAACCACCCGTGATGAAAAAAGCTCGTCTTCCGTCCTCAGCAGGTTGCTTGCCTACAGGCAGGAAAAATCGGCCGGTAAACTCGAGCGCACAGGAGAGGCGGTCCTGGACCCGGTTGATTTTTCAACCCAGCCACCTGGCAATCGTTTGCCGAACAGCCTGCATCGAGACGAAAGAGAATATGATTTCGTTGACGAACATGAGACCACCAGCAAAAACGAAAAGGGAGGGTTTTCGTCATTCACGTTGGTCCTGATCCTGTTGATCGCCCTGGGCGTCGGAGGGCTGGTGGCTCTTTGGCAGGTATCGTTTGGTACTGGTGGCGGTGGTTCTTCTCCAACGCCCGGCCCGGATGGAGGATTGGCACTGGTGTCGGGCGGGGCCGACCATAGATTCTCGTCATTTGGTTTACCGAGAGATGTTGCTGATGGAGGAACCAAGGCCGACAGGGTTGCGGTCGAAACCCCGGACAGGGATGTAACCAAGGATGATGATAATATCAAAGACGCAGGTATTGGGATAGTTGCTCTTGCTGATAAGAAGCCTGCCGAGACTCATATCGAGAAAAAGAAAAAGCCGCTTGAGGTCACCAAGATCGAGCCATCTGAAAAAAAAGAAAAAAAGAAAAAAACAAGGCGAAGGCGTCGCCGCCGTAAAAAAACCTCCTGCCCTTCGAGGGGCTACGGAACCATCA
>CAYSLH010000126.1:12241-13184 GCA_964431605.1 uncultured Myxococcales bacterium | reverse complement strand
AGTTGAATTCATGGCATGTAACCTGCATAACTATCTTTGATTCGGGCCTGGATTCATGAAGGGTCATCTTTTCTCAGGAGGTTATGATGCCTGGCAGGTCTAACTTTTTCCGAAAAAAGAAGAACAAGGGGTTTACCCTCATAGAGTTGATGATAGTAGTGGCCATTGTCGGTATCTTGGCGGCAGTTGCAATCCCTGTTCTGAGCACTTACATTCAACGATCCAAGGCTTCGGAGGCCTTTACCGTTTTGCAGGGGATCCGGGACAAGGAAGAGGCATATTTCGGCGAATACAGGCGCTACACCACGAGTATTGCCCATTATCCTGGTGTAAACTGTGCAGCTGATTGTACTGCCATCTCTTGGAACGTGGCCCGTGACTGGAATCCTGTCCCGGTTGCATGGAGACAATTAGGGTTTGATCCCGGGGGACCCACTTATTACAGTTATGGTGTTACATCGCCATACAACGCAGCGGGAGTTTTCAATTCTGGGACTGGAAGGCCTGCGAACAAGGGGACTTCATGGGCTGCTACGGTCAAACCATGGTTCATGGCGGAGGCGTGTGGGGATTTGGACTGTGATGGAAATCCTGCCTATTATTATATCAGTTCGGCCAACAAGAATGTTTTTGCCGAGCAAGGAGACGATACATATTGACCCCATGGGGTTGTTGTCTGGAGGGTTGTCAATGATGAGAGTCGTGAGACCAAGGCTGAAGAAGTTGCGTGGTATGACCTTGGTGGAGCTTTTGATCGCCATGGCCATCGTGGGAATACTGGCAGCGTTGGCGATCCCTGTTTTTTCTGGTTACATCAGGGAGGCCGATCTGAACGAGGCCGTGGGTAATCTGGAAGGCATAATGGAGGCTGAACAGGCTTATTTTTCACGATTTCAGCGCTACACGACTCCTCTTCCAGAGTGTCCAGGAGGAGCTTTACCGG
>CAYSLH010000126.1:0-12231 GCA_964431605.1 uncultured Myxococcales bacterium | reverse complement strand
TCCATTCAGTGGAATTTTTGTACTCCTGGGTGGAGACAGTTGGGATGGTCCCCGGACGAGAGTGTGTCGTTTCACTACCAGGTCTTTTCCGGGTGTGACGCTGCAGGAAATTGCAGCACCAGTCCCATGACTTTTGGAGGCTGGCCAGTAGGAGGCTTGGATACGTTCGGTGTAAAATGGTCTGACGAGTTCTCGGCCATCAATCCGCAGGCTTGGTGTGCCGTACAGGCCATAGCCGATGTGGATGGTGACACCAAGCCGGTCTACCTTAGAACCAACTCGTACAACCACAAGATATATCGTTATCCCAACCCTGAGAAGGATGGAAGAGTTACCTATTGATTAAGCTCAAAGCACGGGAAATTTTTTGGTCTTTGAGGCTCGCCTTTTTTGCGATATGAATCATGTACCTGGCAAGTTCATGCATGTTCAAGCGTTGTGCGGTGATGGCTTGAAAATATGCATGCCATGCCACTACCTGGGATGTCCTTGCATCCATGGATCCGCCGCACTTCAGGGATAGGTCTCCTAATATTGCGGCTTGTATTGCTACTGGGTCTTCAGTTCGATTTTTTTCATGTATATCTATGCGCCAGACAAGGCCTGCCGGCCTGATGGTCAGTAGTGATTCGTTGATGGGAAAATGTGGTCCCACGTCCATTGAAAGAGAAAATACCTTTGCCAACTTCAAGATGTTTTCTTGAGTCAAATGGGAGTCGGGCGGAAGAAGTTTTTCCAAATCAGGGTTCGTCCGTGCAAGCCAAGAGCGCAGGTGTGGGTTTTGCAAATCCCTCAGGTACAATATCGTGGTGTCCGGGCGAACCTGCCTGACTCGTGTCATGTAGTCCATCATGAAAACCAGGTTGAAATCCGCCGCAAGCACAACTGCTTTTTCAGGCAAGGCTTCAAGCGTATCTTTTACGATTGTCTCTGATGAATTGCAGTCAGAGCGGTCATGCCCTGGAGCTTGCATAAAGACGGCATAGATGCTGATCAACACGGCAAAAAAGCTTGTCAACACGTAGCTTCGCCTGTAACGAACCTGCAGGATCTTGGCAAACAGCACCAGAGAGATATTTGCGAGAAAACCGACGATTACCATAGCCGACAGTGCGTATCCGCTTGCATCGGGATTGTCCAACCTGAAAGATCGCTGAAGCACCAAAGACGCACAAGCCGCAAGGATGGTAGTTATTAAACCTATGGCCAACAGGGCATTGTTGCGCACCAGCACATATGCACCCAGCAGACCAAGGATCAACAACGGCCATCCTGTACCCATGACAAGTAAGAGAAAAACATTGTACAGGTTTGAACCTAGGTTTGTTGGACCATGAGAGAAAGTTGGGCTGAAGGTTGCACCAGTGACATAGCTTATCCAGCCAGTAAACGAAGTGGGATCTCCCCAACGCAGGTCTATCCATCCATGAACCATCAGACCGAGCAGGGCCAATGGAATGGCACCAGCCAGCAAAAGAAGAAGCGATCTTGCGATTCTGATAGGCTTGAAAATTTTGGTTCTTACTTCGGTTCTGAGACAAGAGATCATAGCAAGAGGCAAGGGCACAAGGGCTACCAAGGGATGGACTGCAAAGCCCAGTCCTGTCAGAACGCTCGCCAAGTCCAGGGGTTTATCGATGGAAGTTTTATCATCTGCCGTGAAAACGATAATGGTCTGGAAAATCACCAAGAGGGCAAGGAACAATCCAAGGGTATAGACCTCGGTTCTGACAGCCTGAGAGAGTAAAGCAGGCGAAAGCCCTATTGCCAAAGCCATGGCGGGAGCTGCAAGTACTTGCCCATGCCAGTTGGACGGTGATCCAAGGTGTCGCCACAGATGCTGGTTGATTCTTGAGATGACATAGACGCTCAATGCGGCCCAAATGGCAGAGAAAAAGAGCAGCATGTAGCCTGGCTCCCCAAGTGGCAACAGGGAAAGAGCGTGTCCCAGCATGACGGCGAGGGGTGCGCCTGGAGGGTGATACAATCCCAGGCGAACACTGGAAGTTATTAGTTCAGGGCTGTCCAGCCAATCCGGGGATGGGAAAGAGTAAACGATATAGATGAGGCCACATATTAAAGCGGCGAGTGCCGAGACTGTTCTGGTGGTAATACTGCCCGGCTGGCAATTGGGGGTTTTCATATTGCCTATGTTATGTCACGCCTGGAGAAGATCAGTGCGGATAGAAGCAGGAGTAGAAGCGTATAACCCGTGGCATACATGGCGCCCAGTCCCACGTGATCCCAGCCTATGGGCAGATTGTGGACCACTCGAGTGGCTTTGTTGAACTCCGACAGATCTGGCAAGCCCCATACCAAGACTTTGAGCACGGCATACCCAACTGCATTGTGTGTCTTTTCTGCGAGTTTCTCGAGCACGGGAATAGAGCGTCCAACCACGAATATTGCAAACGTGAATACTCCACTGAGATAGGGTGAAGAAAACGAGGAAAAAAACACGGCAATGGCAGCCACCAGGAGTATTTCGAAAAGCGCGAGCAGCAGCGACTGGAACAAGAGGGCCGAGGGGCTTATTCCTTCAAAAGCCAAAAGTGCGATGAGAGAAGCTGATAGAACTGCCAACTCCACCAGGAGGGTCGATGCCAGCCCAAGGTATTTACCAAAGATGTATTGCCATCGGTAGATGGGTTTAGTGAGAATAACGTATAGGTTTTTCCGACGGATCTCTTTGTGCACCTGGCTGACTCCCACCAGGATAGACAGGAGAACCCCAAAGGCAGAGACACAAAACAGCCCCCAATCCATGATGACCCTTGTCCTTTGGTCTAATGCGAGTTCTGCCAGTAAAAGAGCGGATACGATGAAGCCCACGGCCAGTAATAAGATCGCCAGCATGGTCTTGTTCCTGATGGATTCCCGGAAAGCGGTTGCTGCTACGGAAAAAACAGCTCTCATGAGTTTGTGGCTCCCTCTGAGTCGTTCTTTACTGAGTCGTTATTTACAAGGCGGATGAAAACATCTTCCAGTGAAGTATGTCGGCGTTCTACTCCCCTGAGTTTGTGTCCTCTTTGTGCCAACGTGGGTAATACTTGCTCCGGTTGTTGGTGGTTGGCAAGTATCAATAAAGTGTCAGGACCTGCAGGTCGAACTTCTTCCACCAAGGCTTTTACTTGTTCGTTCTTGCGTGCTTCATCTCCCACTACCAAGATCTCCCATGTGCCTACCTGGCCTCCCAGAAAATCCATGGTAGGTCCCTGGGCTATGAGTTTGCCCTTGTTCAGAAAAGCCACCCTGTGACATACTGCCTCTGCTTCTGCCAGGACGTGCGAGGAAAAGAAGACGGTTTTACCTTGTTGGCTTAGTTCTCCAATGAGGTCTTTGACCCACCTGCGGCCCAAAGGGTCAAGGCCTCCCATGGGCTCGTCCAGTATGTACAGGTCCGGATCAGGAAGCATGGCCTGGGCTATTCCACACCTTTGCAACATACCCTTGGAAAACTTTCTCATGGGCCTTTTTTCGTTGGGCTCAAGGCCTACCCTTTCCAGTAATTTTGGAACCCTTTGTCTCAAGGTTGCCGAGTCCATACCGAAAAGCTTGCCGCAGTGAGTGAGAAATTCCCCGGGGCGCAAGTAATCATAAAAGTCCGGAAGCTCCGGCAGGTAGGCAAGGCGTTTTCTGACCCTGACGTCTGGAAGGGTGTGCCCGAATATTTTCGCTGATCCTGAATCCGGCCTGAGCAATCCCACGAGAATCTTTATGGTAGTGGTCTTTCCTGCGCCGTTTGGGCCTAAAAATCCAAACACTTCCCCCTTGGGTACATCCAGGTCCAGGCCTAAAAGAGCCTTTGAAACCTTGAGCCTCACACCCACACGAAATTTCTTGGTAAGACCCCTGGTCTGTATTGCCAAGTGTTCTTGCGTCATGGTGTCCTCAGCAGCAGGAATAGATCGAACGGAACAAAGGCCCATTGAGCTTGCCATTGTCGCATCAGGTCGGAGCGCAAGTCCAGCAGGTGTTGGCGCTCCTGTGGGCTCAATATATACACCAATCGTTCTTTTAGAGTTTTTGAAAGATTCGGGTCTTCTGTGCCCATGGCTATGGATTCCAAGACCCTCTTGGCCATGGACTTTTTCTGAATCTTGGAAAACAGGTCCACCAGCTTTTTGTTCAGCCAATCCGGCGCGCCCGGCTTGGATGCTGCAGTGGAAAAGTAGGCAATGGCTGCCTCTGGATCCCCTGCTTCGTAATAGAGATTGAATCCAATTCTCATGGGGAAACGGTAATCAGATGGAAAACGGGCCGCTCCCTTTTCCAGTATGCTGTTGGCCCGATCCACGAGCTCTCTTGGCACGAAGTCCACCTCTCGCTTGTAATAGGTGGTGGCCAAGGCGCCCCAGAGGTAGACCTTTTTGAAATCAGGATCCACCTGCAGCAGTATATCTATGAAAGAAGACAGCCATGGGGTCTGCTCATCCGTGAGCATGTGGCTTCCGTAGTAGAGGTTCGCCCTGATGAACATAAGGTCTGCTGCCAGGGTGTGATAACCCAGGTCAATTTGCCGAATCACATCCCCAGGAGGGACCAATAGCACTTCCTGGAGAGATTCTTCTTTGCCGGTTGAGCGCCGCTCAAGCCAGGACCTGGACCATGCCAGTATAGCCAATGAACTGGCCATGGTCATGATAAATGCTACATGGTGGCTTTTTATTTTCATTTTAATGAATGGTATAGATCAATAAGGGACGAGAGGCAATCCTCTCGTCCCAGTGCTAATCAAATAAGGATGTCAAAATTGCCGTATGGCTTACCAGTCATCCAAATTGTCATCGTGCCAGACGTGACCTGCGATAAAAGACGAAGTCTCTACCGAGAAACCTGCACCTTTTTGCCAGTGGCAGATCTGATCGTCATCATCGATGTCGGTCCAAGCGTTACAATTGAACGCACCTGGTGAATCGATGTGGACGCTGATCGTTGTCGCGCCATTGGCCGTGATATACTGATAACATGCATACGTTGCCTCTGTGACGATGAAGTTCAGATCCCTCAGTATCAAAGAATCACCACCAGCAGCTGCATCATAGACTGCCTCCGGGATATAGCCTGATTCACCTGAGAGATTACCGGCAGCAGGAGCTATGTTACCACCAGCACCGCCTGCTACGGCAGGACAGATGGCACTTGTCATTGTGGCTGGTAACTGGGACGACACGGTCGTTCCATTCTCCAGTCCGTGGGGCTTATCGAAGTAGTCAACAGCGCCTTTGTAACACTTATCCAGGTTTTCGTTTACCTCTGTCGCCTTCGACTTCCTGATGTAGTCGATGAAGGCCGGGATGGCCACTGCAGCCAGGATGCCGATAATGGCCACGACGATCATCAGCTCGATGAGGGTAAAACCTTTTCTCCCTAGTTTTCTGCGTAATTTGATAATCATGAATCCTCCTTTTCGTTGCGAGCCTCTTGGCTCCAATTCGGGTTATCATTCTTGTGCCAACTCATGTTTGATATCCACTGTATTTATATCCACTGTATTTATATCCGCCATGTCAAAGTAGCGTTTTGTGACTTTACTCACAATCCGAAGCTCATAAAAGCAATGACCATGCCAAATTTTTATTGGGAATTGCCTTAGTTTAATCATCAGTTATAAAGCAGTACGCAGCCAGGATACATGTTGTGACGTTTTTTGTCACTCAATGTTGACAATATTGGTCCCAATGGATGGGAGTGGGTAAACGGGATTGATTATTGGTGGAGCGAGTCAATGGTTATTACTGCGGCTTTTTCCACCTGTTCATTAGTTACTTTGAATCGCATCACCCCTGAACTGGTTTTTATCCTGTATGGACTGATGGCATGACATGGCCCATCATGGGCACTTGTGGAATATGGCACAGTAAAGGAGAAACTACCTTTTTCATCTGCCTTGGTTTGAAGCTCGTACCTGAAAGTTCGACCAGTATTTGTAACCAGGTCCAGCCTGAGCTGGATATCGTCCCATGGTTCACTATTTCCCTGGAGCTTTGCGCCTTTTACGACACGAAAGATCTTATATTGAGGTACCCTACGGCCGAACAGGGTGATCTTTGTATTTCCTTCCAGGTAGAGTTGAAAATGATGTAGGCCTCGAACAGTGATTCCGATGATTTCAGTTCTAACTCCGTCCGCAAACCAAAGCCTGGTGGTCAAGCTCTTGGCAAAGGGAGGGAGGGCTTTGTATGCCATTTTTATTCTTCCACCATCGATACTGGATGAAATTTTTTCAACGAATCGTTTATCAATCCCGGCTATGTCACTCATATTCTGGGCAATGTCTATCACGGAAGATACTGTGATGAATCTGACCTTGTCTTTGACTATTTTAGAATAGGCTGTTTTTTCATCTTGGGACAGCAATATGGAAAAGGCTCGCTTGTTTCCTTGCAGGGCTTCATATGTGCCAAACGAGCTTGTTGTCACTGCCATTCCTGATGCCCATAGCATGGGATGGGCTTGTTTCCATCCTGAAAGAATACCCTCTTGTGGTATGGTATGGTTTTCAGGTGCTTCTTTCTCACCAAGTAATCGTCCCAGAGTGAGCAAATCTCTTTTACCCGCTAATTCGCGTTGCATTTGTAATAGCCCGTTTTTTTGCGCCAGAGCAAGGGGACTCAACGCCACGATTGTCGAAAATGTGAGTAGCGATGCCAGAACGATACCCCTTGTGCTGGCCTTTCCATCACGCGTAATTATTGTTTTGGCCTTGTCGGCAAGGTCCATAAGTGCCCATGCCAGCAATAAGGCCCAGGCGGGTGAGGCTATTTCACTGAATCGTTGCTGAACGACTATGAGAACCAAGCCCTCGAGGGCCCAAAAAAACACCAATGAATTTCCCTGGCCCAAATTCTTTTTACGATGGAGCCTGATTACAAAGACTGTAAGGAAAACAGGCCACAATAAAAACATGTAGGTGTATGAGGAAATCGCACGTTGCAGGCTGAAAACACCATAAGTCATCAGCACCGAGTCGGCTTCTTCGGACAGGAAATAAGAAGGATCTAAGCCATGTGCGACAGTCAATGCTTCAATTACAGGCTTTAGAACGTCAGGAGCAATTAGCACGATTGAAAACAAAAAAACAGGTAGGATACACAGGGCAATTAATAAGCTCCTACGTGACCATGCCCAGGAACTCAAGACTACAGCAGGGAGCAGAAACTGCAATATTGTAAACAACGACGGTTGGTACAGTGCCCAGGGATGTTGAAGTACGTCTCCCGTTAGTAATACAGCAAGTATTACCAGAAAAGAACTCGATGCTGAAATTGACCAAACGACATATGAGGTGTGGGAAGATGGGTTTTTCCATAACTGCCACGCTAGCATCAACCACACTGGTGCGAAATAAATACCAGGCGTTATGCTCCAGGATGCTACCGAAACAGCAGCCAATAGACCTGCTCCCATGGACCAGGCCAGCGCGTTTTTGCCCCATAGGGATTTGAGACTGTTTATGGCGCAGATGAACGTACCGAGACAAATCACCGGTACCAACGCATGATGGTCGACACGGCCAAGATGCGTTATGGCCACATGTGAACCCAGGCTGGCAAGAATGGCGGCCGCAAAAAGACCTGTGATTTTACCGAACGATTGTTTTCCTAATCTCCACGTCAACCAAACGGCAACAGCCGCCAGAATGGGAGGTAAAAAGGCCGCCCATGTCTCCAGGCCGGTTCTTCCCGCACCGAAAAATCCTGCAACAGCCACCAGCAAATCGAATCCTGGCGGCCAGGGTATATGTGCGCCCGTGGGAAAACTGAGGTACGGATCGAACATGGGAAATGAAGGGAAGTTTTCGACGAGCATTTTTGCCCGCCAGAGGTGATAATACGGATCCACACCTGGAAAAATAACTCCGTCAGGAGTAAAAACGCTATTGTATGGAACAATCCGTAGTAAAAAAGCGCCCACCGAGATCAGAAAGGCGGCCATGTTCCACCTTATAGATTTCTTATGTCCGTTTTCAGGTGCCATGTGCTAACGGCCCCTTTGGACGATGGTCACCATGTACAGGGACATGGCGCGGAGCAAGGGTGTTTTTGTCAAAGCAGTCTCCATGAGCCAGGCCGGGATTTTCATTTGCCAAAGGGGCGGCGGGACAAGGCCTAAAAATTCAATGGATACATCAGAAAAGCCGGCTTCATGAAAAATTTTTCTGTTGTTCCAGGGTGTATGACGCAGAACGCCTGACTCTATAGCCCAGCTCAAGGCTGGATGCAGGGTGATGAAGGCTATCCATGCTGGTTGGAGCGGATTTGGGTCCATGAACACGGCCTTACCCCCGGGCAGAAGCGCATCGCGGACGAGTTCGAGCACTGTAAGGGGATCTTCAAGGTGGTGCAGAATGCCTCTACCTATGACCAGGTCGTAGGTCTCATGGTCGTGGAGTTGTTCTGCCGGGCAATTTTTGGGAATGAATGAATCCTGCAGGCCTAGGGTCTCGATTTTTTGTTGAAGCAAATCCAGGGTTTTTTCAGAAAGCTCAAGCCCTGTCACTTCGCATCCGGCCTGCAACACAGGTATGGTCGTACGGCCTGCCCCGCATCCCAAGTCCAGTACCTTCATGCCTTTTTTTATCCCTGCGATGTTCAGCAGCCTGGCGGTCATGGCGTCGTGGAAAGCAGTGGAGTCTCCGTACATGCGGGAATAGCCGTGGGAGTTAGAGTCGAAGTGAGATCTTTGTTGTTGCAACCAGGATTTTTTCATGGAGAAGTTTTTTCCTTGTCCAGTGTTGCGGCCAGGACCTGGTACTCTGCAAAAGGAAAATCCCGGTCAAAGAATCTCAGCATGGGCACCAGAAAGGAAGGTGTGTTGTTTTGTGAGATCATGCCTGTTGTCCAATGTCCGATTATTTTTGCACCAGCCTGCCGTGCAAGGCTTTCGATGAAGCTCCTGGTGGATTTGAGTCCACCTCTTTCCGCTGGAATTAGCAAGGAGAATGCGAACATGACAGGGTTGCAAGCGTTGGGTTCTATGAGCACTATTGCAGACTTGGCAACGCGGACCATCTCGTCCAAGACTTTTTTTGGCCTGTCTGTGTGATGCAATAGGTTTGCCTCGAAGGCGATGTCAAAAGAATCATCATCGAATGGCAGGTTTGTTGCGTCCCCTTGCCTGAAGTCCATTCCATGGAGTTCGGCTGCCTTTTGGAGCATGTGCTCAGAAGAGTCACAACCTGTAACCTGGCCGGCCAACTCGGCCAAGAGCACTGTGAAGTTGCCGGGACCACAGCCCACATCCAGGACGGACTTGTCTTCCAGGTTCAAGACGTTTTGGATCAGCTTGAGTTTTGGTTCGGCATATGCCCGAAAGACCGGGTCATACGGTCCGCGATACCTTGTGGCTTTCCAGTGCTCTTCCTGGTTGCGGCGAAGTCTCCATTTTTTTAAAAAAGTATCGAATATTCCAGTCATGGAAATGCCCCGGCTAAAGAAATCTTTAGCTTGCTTTTTTTTCTTCCAGCCTGAGTCTTGCTTGTTCGACCACCCTTACCAGGCTTCCCCACAAGGTCAGGGATAGGCCGAGCAGAAAAAGCATCGACCCGGTGATTGTGTAAGACCAGTGCAGGTAAACCTTGCCTGTGACAAAATATGAATACAGTCCCTGGTAGTTCAGCACTGGAGCCGAAATCATGAGAATGACTCCACCCAGCCAAAGGTGTTTTATCACAAAGGGACGCAGCAGGATCTTTGCCAAGAAGCTGTTTCGGTAAGGGGGAAGTCGATGGATTGTGGCCATGATGATGTTTGAGACCACTCCGAAGAAAATAACATTTATCCCGGCCACGGCCAGCACTATTACCGTTGTCAGGCGATATATCTCCCAGTCCTCCACCCGCTGTATCTTTATGTAATAAACCAGCGGACTGATGCCAAGGACCATGGCCGTCAGCAAGAGTATCAGCCCAAGCGCCCCGAAGATTTTCATGGGATTGTACCTGTGAGCGGTACGTATGATGGTCCATAGGAATCTAAAACCGTCGGTGACCGGGTTGAGCTTGGAACCTCCCACCCGCTCGTCGTAGGGCATGGGTATTTCGCGGATATCCAGCATTCTGTGTAGGGCATTTGTGCTCATGGCCGGGGTGAAGTTCAGCCCGTCCGGCAACTTGTCCAGTTTTGCCATGACGTTTTTTTTCAAAATCCGCATGCCTGAAGCCGTATCCGTGATGCGTTTGCCCGTAATCCATGAAAGCAAGCGGGCAAAAAAAAGATTGCCGGTTTTTCTCACAATGGGCATGCCGGTTTTTTGTCCGCTCATACGTGAGCCGAGGATGATGTCAGCTTGTGTGCGATGCATCTCCTCCACAAGATTGAAGAGAAACGATGGAGGATAGGTGCCGTCCGCATCCAGAAATACCAGCCAATCTCCTTGTGCCTGTTCAAAACCGGTTTTTATGGCGTGGCCATATCCTCCGTTGGTCTCCTGCCTCAGTACTTTTACCCCATCTACGCTCTCGGCGATCTCAGCCGTGTTGTCTGTGGAGCCATCATCCACCACGATTATTTCCACATCCGAAATGGTGTCGAATTGTTCTAAAACATTTTTCGCTGCACCCTTGAGTCCATCGAGGACAGCCTTGATCCCCTTCTCCTCGTTCAGCGCAGGCAGCACGACAGATACTTTTTTGGTGTTTTTCTCTTTATCCTGTTCCATGTCGCAACATGTTATAAGCTCGCAGGTGGGAATCCAAGTTTTTACTGCATGCTCATGGTGTCACATGGACACTTGCCCCAGAAATTACATCCTGCTCGCTAACATCAACCGTAATCACTTTGTTGCCTGTTTTTATCCGGTACGGTCCTGTGGCCCGGCATGGAAACAGTCCGCCGTGGGTTGGGTATGGGACGGTGAACGAAAACACGCTGTTTTCTCCAGCCACGGTTTTTCTTGAATACGTAAAGGACCTGTGGGTATTGGTCGTAAGGGAAAGGCGCAGCCTTACAGTGGAGCCGGCTTTGGCTTCACCTTTGATACGGGCGCCTGTGACGACTTGGAATGCCTTGAGTAAGGCGGTGTTCATACCAAGGGCGTTTTGCCTGGTGGGTGATTCCAGGACCAGGCGAAAAAGACCAAGGCCTTCGTGCTCGCTCCCGTCTTGCCATAGGCAGGATCCGTCACCAAGCCACAACCTGGCCAGGATGCTTGCCATGAACGAGGGCAGGGGCTCGGTCAGACTATAGAGTCGCTGCTGGGAGTCGATTCCCGTAGTGATTCGAACCATGGGGTCCTTGATTCCTGCCATGGCAGCCATGGCCTTTGCCTGGTTCAATTGGTTTGAGACTACCACGTAAGCAAGGTGTCTTTTTTCCATGGACTTGAAAACAGATTCTTCATCTTTTGAAAGCAGCAAACCAAATGATTCGCCGTTTGATTTTAGCGCGGTCTTAGTCCCAAAGGAGCTCACAGCTACTGGTATTTCGGTGGTCTCCAGCAGAGGGTGGGCATCCATCCATCCGGTCAAAAGACCCCATAGTGGTTTTCCCTCGGAATCCAGGGGCGAAGGAAGGGTCTTGGCCAACTTTTGGCCAAATTCGCCGAGCGCTCTTTGGTAGTAACAAGGGTCATCGGAATAAAGAAACGAAAGTCCCTTGGGTATGGGCCAAATCGCGATGAGCAACGCGACCGCCAGAGACGATCCAAGCACCCAACGCCTGACGGGCGAGGCTTGCAAAAGAGTTTTTTTGACGATACGAAATCCTGTAACCATCGCCCAGGCCGTAACTATAAACAAGGCCGGAGCTGCATACTCACCAAACCGTTCCTGCGTGAGCATCAGCAATAGTCCCATGATAGACCAGGCGAGCACGAGGACTTTTCCTGGTGTCAACTCACGATGTCTTTTGACCTTTAGCAACAGGGCACCGATGAAAAATGGCCAAAAGTACGCCAGGTAGGAATACAAGAGCACTGGTCTCATGGGACTGAATATATGATTGGGGAAAAACAGTGGGCTGCTTTCTGTGGCCATGGTGTATGCTGTTGAAGCACCAGAAGCGACTTCGAATGCGGTTTTGACCTGTGAAACCACTTGGGGAAAAACCAGGAGAGAAAGACCGGCAAAGCATGCCATGACAACCATCGTGCCCACGAAAAAAATTTTCCCCTTCAGACAGGCCAGCCCCAGTACGGCAAAGCCCGCATATGCCGCAAGGTGGAGGATGGACGGTCGATAGAGAGAAAAAAGGTTTCGAGGATCTCCTGCCCAGATTACCACAAAAGTGG
>CAYSLH010000125.1:9238-13488 GCA_964431605.1 uncultured Myxococcales bacterium | reverse complement strand
TACGGATTCGGACTCGGACGGAACAGCTGATTGTAACGACCAATGCCCTGACGACCCTGATAAAACCGAACCTGGTCAATGTGGCTGCGGTGTTGCGGATACGGATTCGGACTCGGACGGAACAGCTGATTGTAACGACCAGTGTCCTGACGACCCTGACAAAACCGAGCCGGGCGTTTGTGGTTGTGGTGTTGTGGAAGATGATACGGACACTGATTCTGACGGCACGGCGGATTGTGTGGATGGGTGTATGGAAGACCCTGAAAAAACCGAGCCTGGTCAATGCGGCTGCGGAGTTGCGGATACGGATTCGGACTCGGACGGAACAGCTGATTGTAACGACCAATGCCCTGACGACTCTGATAAAATCGAACCTGGTGTTTGCGGTTGTGGTGTTCCGGACTTGGACGAGAACAACAATGGATCTGCTGACTGTATAGAAGATTGCTCTGGCGAGCCCAATGGAACGGCTGAACTGGACACTTGCGGGCGTTGCACTGGTGGAAACACAGGTGTTGAACCTTGTACCGTGGTGGTCTTGGAACCAGAAGCCGACGCATATGTCTCGTCTGCAAATCCCGATTCAAACTATGGCGAATTAGATGACCTCAAGGTGTCAAGAAACGACGGTGCAAGAACTTATCTCAGATTCAACCTGTCGGAACTTCCTCCTGGCGCATTCATCTATTCCGCAACATTGAGAGCCACTTCCTTCTGTGGTTTTGCCTGGGGTGGTGACGGAAATGTCTACACAAGGCTGGTAGGAGACGATTCGTGGGATGAAAGTTCTATTACTTGGAACAACATGCCTGCCGCAGACGAAAACAACGATCTGGGCTATTGGTGGATTTGGTACGATGGAGGTTGTGCCAACGCACCCATGGTTGGAACCAACTCCAACCCTTTGTTGAAACACGCGGTTCAGGCGGAGGCTGACGGAGACGACTTGATAACCCTTCGTCTTGATTCACCTGGATATGATACCGAGTATTACAGCCGTGAACACCAGGAAGCCGATGACAGGCCAACTCTGGAGATCGCATACATCGAACCTAAAGTCATGGTCATCGAGCCGGAGGCGGATGCTTATGTCAACAACAACCAACCGAATGATAATTTCGGAGATGTGGATGGTCTCAGAGTAGATCAAAATACATACATGTCCTTTTTGAGATTCGATGTCTCCTCCATTCCTCAAGACGCTGATGTACGAGCGGTATCTTTGAGAGCCGTATCCTATAATGGTAACGCGTGGGGTGGTGACGGAAATGTCTACACAAGGCTGGTAGTAGACGATTCTTGGGGTGAAAGTTCTATTACCTGGAACAACATGCCAGTTGCGGACGAAAACAACGACCTGGGCCATTGGTGGATTTGGTATGATCACGGAGCAAATGCACCAAAGGTAGGTATCAATTCAGATCCGGGACTGGCGGATGCTGTCTTAGAAGAGTCTTCGGGAGACGGGGTTATTTCACTAAGACTCGACTCTCCTGGATACTGGACTTCCTATTACAGCCGTGAGCATTCAAATGAACAGGACAGGCCTCAACTCATTATCTATTACTTTGACACTCAAAAAATCGAACTGGACCCCATTGCAGATTCGTCCGTACTCAACGCCAGCCCAGACGCGAATTACGGTACCGACGATAACCTTATTATTCAACGTAACGGAGGCTCCGAGGTGTTTTTACGTTTTGACGTAAGCAATGTAGAAATACCTCCCGACACGTTGCTGGCCCGTATCAGTTTGCGGGCTGTATCATTCGATGGTCATGCTTGGGGTGGTGATGGAAATGTCTACACCAGGCTGGTGGGAGACGATTCGTGGGATGAAAACACCATAACCTGGAACAACAGGCCCACTGTCGACATGGAAAAAAACCTGGGTTATTGGTGGATTTGGTATAACAACGGAGCGAATGCGCCAAAGGTCGGTATCAACTCGGATCCAAAGTTGTTTGAGTCTGTTATTGCCCAGATGGCAGGGGATGGGCTTATTTCATTCATGCTGAGTTGTCCTGGGTATGACACCTCCTATTATAGCAAGGAGCATGCAGAACCTCAGGACCGGCCAAAGCTGATTTTCACATTGTATCTGCCGTAAGATAAAGCTCTCTCACCTCTCCCTATATACGAAAAAGTCATACCTGTCTGCTAGACTGGTTCGAAGGACAAGCAGAAGCCGGTGAGTTTGACCAGGAAGGAGAGTCTAAGCGATGGAGGGTAAAAAACTGAAATGTGAAATCTGCGATATGGAAATCGAAGGAGAACCATTCGCTGTTTCGAACCTTTCAGAACCACCCCGAATCCTGAAGGTATGTGAGCGTTGCGCAGGAGGAGAGGTAAGCATCTATCACGACGGAGTCCAGGTCACAGTCGCCCTAGACGACTATCTTCAGGCGGATAAGGAACGGCTCTATTCTGCTATTGAATCGGCAGCGAACAGCCTTGAAGATCATGGGTGGAGCCTAGACGGAATAGAGCTAATGGCTGATTCAGACCTCACCCAAGAGCCTATCGATTAGCTATACGAAAATCCCCCTTGGAATGGTTCAAAAAATTGCTTACCAATCTACACGAGGCAGGTCGGTTTTGGTAAAGTCATCGCCTTTGAAGAGCAGAGGTTCAGCGGAAATCGAGGCCAGTGCATAGGAACAACAATCGCCGATGTTCAGCTTGGCCGGATGTCTACCCTTACCGTAGCGGCGATAAGCATTGATGGCTACTGCAGCCTGATCGGCATCGAGCGCCACTTGCTCGATTCTCGCCTCGTGCATCAACAATCCGAGTTCTCGAACCCCCGCCGGGCCTTTCCTGGCTTCGAGAACCACAGCACATTCCAGATACGAGAAAGACGATATCAGCCGTCTGGGGTCTTGCACTAAACTCGCGATCAGATCATCGGCTTCTTGCTCACGCAGCAAGATAGCAACCAATGCCGAGGTATCGATCACCATCAGGTCACTCCTCAAATGTTCCGTTATCTGAGTATCCCAGGATCTCGTTTGTCGAACGGGTGTCTCGATCGGGCAATTGTGAACATCGCATGGAAATCTCACGAATCGCCTCATCGAGACTCGCGGCTCTTCGCCTGCCTTTCAGTCGTTCGAGACGCTCTTGAAGGGCTACGATTATCGCCCTTGTCTTTGTCTCGTTCGTTGCCTTGATCACTTCATCGACCAGTTTCTCTGCTTCTGTGTTCTTGATATTGATTGCCATATAGATTCTACCTTTTTTTATTTATTCTACAAAATGCTCGTTTTCTTATCAAGCACAACTTACGTACCAGTACAACCTGGAAACCTGGAACCTGGGAACCTGGGGACGGGGCTTTATGAAAATCTACTCGTCTATATAGATATACTATGAAATATCAAAGTGTTACTCTACCTCCGTCCCTCACCGCTAGTAAAGAACAGTATTCAACTCCCCTTCCCCCCGAAGCTCCCTATCTTTCTCTTCCTCCTCTGATCATATCAACTATTTCTTCTGTCGTTACCTTCGCCTTTATGGATGGGACATCTAAAGGAGAAGAAGCTATGTTTTCTGGAACCAAGGCGAATGTACGACCGTCCTTTCTCCGGATCATAACTTTTCCTTCACGCTCGGCCTGCCTGAGCAGTGTTGCAAAGTTCTGTCTAGCTTCTGAATATGAATATACCTGCATTTCAAACCTCCATGATTTCGACTTTGAAGTTTTTAGCAGATGCCTGAAGCTTTTTATCAAGGGTCAACAATGGTGCCTTATGCCTGATCGCGCAATCGAGAAAATAAGCATCATAGGCATACAAATTAGTTTTTTTAGATAACTGCAATACTTTGATAAAGTCTGGTTCAACATATCGAATGGGAATTCCATTAAATATCAATAAGCCTCTTTGAGCCTCTTCAAGAGATATTCTGTTTTTTTTGAACATCGCTGAAAACGCATTCCCAATTTCCCAAGGGATGGATCCAGGTCCAATAAGGGTATTTCCTCTCGTGATTTCAATAATTTTCTTTCGTGTAGACTCACCGACGAGCACAGCGATTAGTGCAGATGTGTCAACGACAATATCCATTGAGACCTCCCGCAATTTATACGTACAATTGTACATTACTTGTACAACTTGTCAAGGTAATGGAATAACGAGGGAAACCTGGGGACGAAACCTGGGGACGGGGCTTTATGAAAATCTATTAGTCTACATAGATATACTCTGAAAAATCAAGGCGTTACTTTACCTCCGTCCCTCCTCGCCTCC
>CAYSLH010000125.1:0-9138 GCA_964431605.1 uncultured Myxococcales bacterium | reverse complement strand
CACCAATCTCCCTATCGCTCAACCTCCAATAAGTGTCAAGTGACCGGACCTGACCCCAAAAATTACAAAAATTACTCTCCCCACGATCCTCTCAAATTTCCCAGATTCTATGATTTCCCAGATTCTTGTTGCTCATGGCTACATTTTTTGTAAAAAGTTTTATTACAGTTTTATTACCAGCAATAACCCATGGAGTTTTCGTGAAAAATCTAAAACCAACAATCTACATACCTCTCATTTCTACATTGTGTTTGCTTGTCTCGTGCAGCGAGGCTTCATCGACACACTGGGCCGTAGACCACATCAGCTATCCGCAACATCCACACTTAGCGCCCAACGGTAAAAACAATATGCACAACGATTCGTACATGTCAGACACCTACGAACTGCCCGGTCCACTGGGGCAGGATCCCAAAGTGAAATTAAAATCATACGCGGATGGAACAAACACCTGTGTTACCATCGCCTTCGATAGCCATGGACGTATCCTGACCACGAGCGCTTCCATGTTGTCTTTCAGGCTGCTGTTGCTGGATCCTCAATCCCTCGAAGTGCTCGCATCATACGATCTTCCGGACAGGGATCCCACAGACCCGCTTTTTCCCTACGACGATACTTCCGGGGCTACATATTTCGTTCTCGATGACGAGGATCGAATAATTCTCGCTGATAGCGAAAACTCCATCCAGCTCGTAAAATTTTTCGATGATCCCAAGGAGTTCAAACTAGTCAAACGATTCGATCTTTCCGAACACATCGTCCACAAGACACCACCTGCCAGGGATCACATACAGATGGCCATTCCAAGCTGGGACGCACGCTATCTCTGGTTCACCAGCCGCTATGGCATGGTGGGGACCATAGACATAGAATCCGGCAAAATCCACACGATGGAATTGACCGGCGAAGAACTGGAAAACTCGTTCGCCATGGCCGAAGACGGCGCATACATCGTAAGCGACCACGCCATGTATCGCTTTGAATCCGACGAAGACGGCAAGCCCAAGACAACCTGGCGCACGGAATATGATCGCGGCAGCGAGGTAAAACCATCGAACTTCAACCAGGGCTCCGGCACAACGCCGCAAATATTCGGTGATTTGGTGGCCATCGGCGACAATGCAGAGCCGCGAATGAATATACTGTTCCTACTGCGTACCGATGGGTCCGAGGCATGTAAAGTTCCAGTTTTCGATGAAGGCGAGAGCACGACAGAAAACGCGCTACCTGGGGTTGTTCGAAAAGGAGCTAATGGACTCGAGTACTCGGTAATCGTGGACAACAACTACGGGATACAACGCAACAAGGTCATGCAACCGGGCGGAGCATGGACAGAGCACGTAGGGCACATGGTGAGGGTGGACGCGGTGGAGCAAAAAGACGGAACCTGGAAATGCGAACAGGTTTGGGAAAGCATGGAAAAATCATCCCAGGTCCTTCCCAAGCTGTCTTTGCAAAACGCAATACTTTACATCTACACCTACGAACCAGAGGATAACGGAGATTACAAATGGTTTTTATCCGGCTTGGATTTCCACACTGGTCAAACGGTGTTTTCCACACCAACCGGGACAGGCATAGACTATGCTAATTTCGGACAGCCACTGGCATTAGGTCCGGACGGAACTGCCTACTTGGGAACAATGGGCGGACTTTTGCGTATATCCGACTCACACTAGCAGGCTGAAAGATATTGACAATGTCGACCCAGGACGTTGCTCTGAACCCCCATATGACTTCTAGGGTTCAAATGGCAAATCCTGCGGCGTGCGGGTACGGTAGTTTTCATCGATGTAAGGAATAAGCTCCTGGATGAACGAATCTTCGTACCTTCTCGGAGGCAAAGTGCGACCTGCCTGGTTCATGAAAAAGTTTCCACTGAAGCAGTCGTCCTGACATTCCCCATCGGGAAAAACCATGATGAATTTTTGCAAAATTCCCTGGCTCATCCAGTCGGGTGTAAAAAGCGCGGACGCGGTCAGATCCGTCGCAGACATCCCGATCCCATGGAGCATGTACAAGACAGGATATCGAACTTCGGGCCGCTCGTCATAACCCGGCGGCAGCAACACATAGTACTGTCGATCCATTCCCAGTATTTCGCTGTAGTACGACTTATCATCCATCCTCGAACGAAACTCTGGACCAAGCTTTTCGTAATCGCCATCAGGCCACCGATGTGACACGTAAGCGCAGATAGTAAAAAATCGCCACAGAGTCTGGTCATAGCTACCCACGTGTCCGCCATCCCCAGCTGACAGCTGTGCCTCGGTGGCATCCTCGTGACCATACCTCAAGAAAATATCCCGACCGAGATTCTTCCAGTCAATATGCGAGATATGGTAAGCGCCATCATAATCAGGTTCCAGCAGGGAACGGAAGGTATCCCTGACATCCACCTTCCTGCCTCGAGCCATCAACCTGCCTACAAAGGATTCGCTGGTGTCCCTGAAATGCAGGTGGTCCCTTACCCCAACGTCGATATAAAAATCCAGTCCCTGGAGCTGTTCAGAAGTCAGATTAGTCAACAATCGCGCAGGATCTGTCTCCACCGCCGCCTTTAGCAGGTTCATGTTGAGGTCATATCTTCCGTTTCCCTCGCCCCAATCGTATGGTGAATCAGCAGTTCCTTCCACTCCGTCCAGACCGTAATCCAGATAAGGTTCTCCTTCGTCCCACACACCGTTACCCTCGGTCCCCAGCGCGTTACCCATGGCATTCCAGTCATCACCGGAAGGATCCGGGTTAGTCTCAGGATCATAGCCAGGTTCATCTTTGTCACACACTCCGTCTTGTCCACAATCGTCGAATCGTTCAGCAGCCTGGAACAAAACCGGCTCCCCTGAATCACGAACCCCGTTATCGTTCAAATCCACTGCCAGAGAGATTTCCACAGGTTGGGTAGGCGTAGCCGTGGGGTCGAATTCACCCCTGTGATTTTCTTGATCAGGATTGTCAGCTTCACAAAACGTGATCACAGGATACTTACCATCCGGGTTGAAACGCCAGTCGTAAAAACCTTTCAGGCGAACCGGGTTTGAACAAAACTCCGACCTGGGCCGATCGATGTCTTCTATTGTCAGACCCGGAGGAAGGTACGGGTTGGACCTATTGAACATTATTGAGTTACCCAAAGCGATGGACAAATCCTCGAAAGCCTCTATCATTCCTGTACGACGAAATCCTCCCTGGGAAGGCAGTCCAACGTTCATTGTCTCATAGGTGTTTGCGCCAGGATACTGTGGACACATCTTTCCAAGTTGAGCAGGTGAGCAAAATCCTCCAAGCATCTGCTTGTCGATAAAATTCAGCAAGACACCAAAATCGATAGCGCCACCCAAAGGAGCCACAATGTCAAACAATTCAGGGTGACGAAGTCCTAAAATTGCAGCAGAAGACGAACCCATGGAAAACCCTGAAATCGCTCTGAATTGATAGTTTCTAGTTTTACCTCCATGGCTTAAATCATCACTACAGGCTATTACGAATGTAACGATGGAAAACACTATCGCGGTAAAAGCACAAAACCTTTTCATCACAAATCCCCGGTATGAACCGTTCCACCCGCTTCCGTCGATAACTTCCTGTCGAACTGAGTGTAGTATACCAAGAAACCATCGAGTTCTTTTCGTTGCTCATAAGATAAGGGGTCAAAGGCAACACCGATACCCGCAACTACCTCTGGGTGAGAAGCATCCGGTTTCACAACTCTGACCACCTTTCCTCTCAAGTCCAGCGACTGCAATGTCACCGGGTGGACCAACGTAACCTGTATGGGACTCATCATGGGCGGTGGATCATCGAGAGTTTGAATGAACACCCCGCCCGACGAAATATCCCTGGAAAAGCTGATACCGGCGGACCTGTCGGAATGAAACCTCAATTTTATTCTCTGTTCCAACCTGGCATGGGCCCTGCGCTCCGACAGAGTACCGGTCATTTCCTTAGGCTCCTGCCTCCTCGATACCTGTAACGCTAAAAAGCCCTGTATGACCTTTCTGTCATCATCACTCAAATTTACAAATTTTACCCCAATCCCTGAAGGCTGTCCCTGCCTGGCCTCATCCACTACCCTGGCCACCTCAGCGACCACCTTTATGGCCGGTTTGGCGCCTGGAAGGTGCAATACCAGCCTCAATCTCTCTCCAACGGAAAGCAGATGCTGTGTAGCGATGAACATACCGCCGATGCTCAGGTCCTCCGTCTCCAACTCAAAAAAACCATCAGCATAGACAAACTGCACCTGCAACCTCGCCTCCACTCTCCCGAACCTTCTCCTCTCCAACAGACGTTGTTTCAAAGTATCATCCACTAGGTCATAGATGGCGCGTTTTTGTTCATAGGTGAGTTCTACGAACTTGACTCCCATACAACGTCCTGCCGGGTCGTCATCGGACTTGACCCATACCACCTCGGCCATGACTTTGAAAGACAACCGGCGATGGGCGATGACGATCTCCAACTCGAATCTGGTGCCCACATCGAGAGGATCCACCGTAACTATCTGGAGCCCTCCTTCACCAAAAACCGGGATGTACCTGTCTTTCAGTTCATTCTTGCTCCAATACCTGGCCGATAAAGACACGGGCACTCTTATGAACTTTCTTGTGTCCTTTTCAGGTTCGATAGAGTGTTTGAACAAGACGTGCTCTATCTTTCTCCGCATGTCCTGCCAGATTCCCATTTCTTCTTCTGGCAGTTCATCCGGGTCCTCCCTTTTTCGCTTGTTCAACGCATCAAATGCTTCCAGCAAACTGGAATACGTTTCCATGTCTACCTCTCAAGCAATCTGCCGATAGGTCAACCCTGGCGAGCCAGGCAACCAAGGGTCAATTTGCCCCGGAACTTACAAGGTGCCTGGCTTCGAGTACGGACATCACCCTTCCAAAACCAAAAGATATATTTTTCAAAGATGACAAATGAAGATCCCGATTGGCGGTAGCGGTTCCATCTCCAAGTACGAACACATTAAAATCTTTCACGAAGGCTGAACGTGCGGTAGTCTCGCAACACAGGTTTGTCATTACGCCACCGATGACCAAGTCCTCTATTCCCAAAGAGCGGAGCACCAACTCGAGTTCCGTGTTTGCGAAAGCGTCATAGCGGCACTTGGTGATTACCCTCTCCGTACCAGTTGGTCTAAGATCTTCCACCAACTCCGAGTCGGCACTGCTTTCCAGGATCAACGAACGCCACCACCTGGCCATGGCTCCACCATCCTGTGTCGAGTTTTTATGTATATGCCTCGTAAATAAAACGGGCCTGGAGGCTGCCCTCCAATCCTGTAACAGTTCGGATAGTCTCTGCCTTACAGGCAATGCAGAACGGAAAAAACTCGTGCCTGAAGGATCGGCAAAAACCACCTGCATGTCCATTATGAGCAACGCTGCCCTATTGAGCCTAAAGAGCCTATCGGGTCTATCGAATGGTGCTACAGCTTTTTTCCACTCGTCTGCTTCGTCATCGTCACTATTCAACCGATCCCTAACTTCCACGATATCACGAGTGGTGGAACGACGGACCGCGGCGGAAAACCTGGACCTGGAAGCGCTGGATGGAGGTTGTGTTGCCGGAGTTATTCCTTGTGTTGTCAGCCAGTCAGAGACATAATTAAAAACTTCACAATCCTTGAACGCAAACCACTCTTGCCTCTGCTCGGGATCATCTAAGAGGATATCCTTGAACCTTCGAAAGGCCCCCCTGCCCACCAACGCGGCGACCAGGCGTTCCTTCAATGGGGAATCTTCGAGCTGATCGATGAATCGCTGCATGGTTCTGTAGCCTTCGCGCGACGACCTGGGGGGCACGGGCAACCAGTCATTTGTCGATTCAGGTTGCTTAATTCCATTTCCGTCACTGGAGCGAATAGTTACGACCTCACCAGTCACCAGGTTCAGAAAACTCTTGGAATCCGGCAATTGGTTTTCCACCGCTACGGCCAAAGCCTCCCAGTCCACGTCAAGCTCTGGGGACTTTTCCGATAAGGCCTCGTCTCCGTCCAAATACAAATCAGTCGGATGAGTTTCTCCATCAGCCATTTTCGACTCTCCAATGCTGGTTCAACGACCCTCGTCATCCAATGGAATATAGTTTACCAGTTGTGTCCGCCTGGTCAAAGCAGAACGCAATCAAAAGTGACTCTTTTTACCGAATTTTATCAGGCTGAATGACGAATTTTATCGAAAAAGGCGAAAGAAAAACGAAAGGGAGCGTAGAAAGAGACAGGAATAACTCAGCTTACATTAGGGAATAATCCATCAAGACCCTCATCATCAACCAAGAGCAACTCGACATGAGAAGTTGATTCCACTGGAACGATCTGGTCGAAGGAGCCACAGACTTGTTTCCCGTCGCGTTCATAGCAATTTCGCTTGCCGTTTGTACGCAACAGATTATATCCCTCATGGAGTCGGCCATCGACTAAACCATCCAATACGTCCGTATAAAAGCTGTCTGGGGGAAGTGCCCCTTCCAAGTACATGACGACGTACTCAGGACTACCACCAACAATCCTATCGGAGTTTCCATCGTCAGAAAAGCTAAAGACTCCATCGTCGTTCATGTCTTGCCAAACGGCAATATACGCCAGACCGATCTTCATATCCTGCGGCCACAGTTCCTTTAACTTGGAAAGCTCATCATCGGAAGCGCCACCAGACATATCGTCAAATGTCATCAAGAGCGAATCGGCGGGATTACTGTACAGCTCGAGACTAAAATTTGCAGGAAACTGGGAGCCTACAATAGAATCCTGCATACTAACTTCATCGCCATTGCCGTGATCGAAAATCCACACGAGTCCAACATGGATTGGCGCGTCTCCAATATCCTTACCTGCATTATTTTTTACTGTCCCGCTAAGCCTCAATAAAACCTTGCCATTATATGTGGAATCCTCGACTCCACCGCATCCGGCAAAAAACAGCAACGCTGATACAACGACAAACATGGAAATTTTTTGAATCCTCTTGTTCGTTTGCATTTTTTCATCCTTTCGTGTCATTTGGCAGTTGTGCCATCAATTCCCATTGTTTCCACTTCCCTTTGACACGACAAAACAAAGAAAAGAGAACCATGATGTTTAAAAAATCCAACCAACACCAATGGCCAATTCCGGAGCAAACCATCCAGGTTGCTGTTTGGAAAACAAGACCCTGCCCCTGAATGATAAATTGAAAAGTAAATTGGTACCCAACGGGACATCCACTCCTATCAATGGGTCAAAGCCAAATACAAATGCATACCTGTTTCCCTGAGTATCCACACCTCGTTGTCGTGCTCGAAGTCGCTCAAACCAAAAAATACCATCAACCTCCAAACCAAATCGAAGCGCTACCCCCCAAAAATGAACACTATGATTGACACCCAGCTCTAAGCCCAAGTGATGCAAATCAAATTCAACATTGGAATTTGTCGAACTGGAATAAATATAGCTCAAAGAAAAAGACAAAGAAATCGATCTCCACTCCACATTTGTAAATGCGCGGACACCCATGGGACAAGCGAGACCATTCACCTCGGGCATACTCCCGATTACTTCAGCCCCCACCGTGTTTCTCCTGGAAGCCACACCCTGCCCCTTTCTCAACAGGGTCAATAGGCTCACAGGTGAAAGTGGGATTTGCGACAAAATCTTCACGTCCCCCATGGCCAGCACCAAATCACCCTCAAAAACCCCATCATGGCCCGCTATTCTCAATTTGTAGTTTCCAGGAGCAACAACCAGTTTTCCCCTGTGATTGAGAGAAAACTCCGTCTCCAATAAACCGCTATCCCTGTTCAGCAAATACCCGACTGCAGATCTTTGCTGAGAAATCACTATTGTCGCGTTTGTGTGAGAAAATTCGCCTGGTTTCGTAAGAATCGTAGAGCCCGCTCCTACCATGTCGATCTTGAAAGATGGATGCTGTGAACCAGTTGGCGCTCCAGCCGTGGCAAAGACAGTGCTGTCATGGGTAAATGTCAGTATTTCATCCACTGATACTTTCCCATCCCCGTTGGCATCAGCAGCTCCTCTCAGGCCGGATACCAGATAGTGGGTAAAAAAGGAACCCCCGAGACGTTCCGACTCCAGAGCATCTTCGTCCGCCGAGGTTGATGTCAATATCAGTTCTCCCTTAGCGACCTGTCTCTGCGGTCGAATTGCCCGTACCTTTCCAGCGATGGAAAGTCCTTTTGTCGTAACCGATCCACTCCTGCATCCGTCCAAAATAAAAATCTTGAACGAGGCACCGGTATCCGCAGCCATTTTGAACAACTTCGTGAACTCAAAATGCTCAACACCAATATGGAAGCTTTGGGCATCCATGTGAGAAGATACATAGACAATCAGCTCATCCCCCGGCCTGACTCTTCCATTGGAAAGAGTCTTGAATGTCTGGCTTATCCGGTCTGAATCAGGGTCGACCAGAACGATAGAATCCGCTGGTTCAACACCTCCCAACTCTCCGAAAACGCTGGCGACCCTTCTCGCATCACGCTCCGAAAACAATAGCGGAACCTCTGAATTATCGCCGGAATGCGAAGCGATGGCTACAACGTGGATCCTTTTTGCCTGGGCAATACCAATCAGAATGAAAAAAACAAAAAAAACATAGGTTAACGAAACCCAAATTGAATTCCTACTATTATCACAAACAAGTCCCAGTCGCATTTTCATGGCCTCAAAATCGTTTATTCAAAAACCTCGATTGTCCGACTGACGATATTCAGACCATAAAAACCCGGATCGCCTTTATGCTGGGCAACCTCCAACAGTTGCCTTTCCGTCATGTCCCTGGTAGCAAAAACCGCAACTAGACGAATCATTCCCGGTGGTCCACTTACCAAGAGCGGTATCTCTACACCTGTACGTTCAACACCTCGAACTTGATCTCCTGTCGCTTCCGACTTCCACAAAATATGCCACGTTCCGTCCACATCCTCATATACGAGCCCCCTGGGGACAGGATAACCCGACAAACGCACCTCAACGACATGCCCGACTGTGATAGTTGAATCCACCATTGTACCATCGGATTCCACCAGGAGCATTTCAACTCCCCCCATAGCCCTGACTCTATCATCTTCCGAACATGTTTTAGCAAGCTGACTGATCCAAATCAGGTATGTTGTCAACAAAACCACCTCCACCATACC
>CAYSLH010000124.1:0-13588 GCA_964431605.1 uncultured Myxococcales bacterium | reverse complement strand
GTGACGGTGCCATGGATGCTTTTCTCCCGGATACGGGTGATGCCGATTACTTACTGGATTTTGGAAAAGTAGTGCTGTTGCAGCGTGCATCTGCGACCATTGTGCTTTCTAACGACACAGGTGCAAAGGATAAGCTTACCTGGACGAGCATTAGTCTTACAGATGGCTCAAGCCCGGATTTCTTCATCGATGAGCCTCCGTTGAATGATCTCACGCCGGGAGAATCGACTTTTTTCGTGGTGCATTTCATTCCATCGCAAGAGGGGCCAAAGACCGGTGAAGTTATTGTAACCAGCAATGACCCGGAGCATCCCAGTATTACCATAAACTTGAAGGGACAAGGGGTGAGCCCGGATATAGAGGTATGCCTGGTGGGCGAAGATGGTGAATTGTGCAATGATCAGGTTCTTCCATCCAACCTGAACCTGGATTTTGGAATGAACGATCTCGGTGCCTCGACACAGATGGGCTTTGTGGTACGCAACAAAGGTGTATACGACTTGACCATCAGCGCAGGAGCCGGACAAGGCGGTGTGGATTTCGCTCCCAATACCTCCAATGAGTTTGTATTGTTACCGGATCCTTTCACGGGAGTTCTTGCTCCCGGGGAGGAGAAATCATTTACCATTTCATACACTCCATTTGATGGTGGTGCGGATGAAGCAAGGCTGGAAGTTCATTCGGACGATCCCGATGAATCGCTGGTGGTAATAGACCTGTTGGGTAATGGTCTGGCTCCAAAAATATGTCCCCAGCCTCCGTTCCTTGTGGATTTCGGTTCCATCCAGGTCAACTCGACCTCCCAGAAGTCATATACCTTCACGTCCTGTGGCAACCAGACTCTTACCATCGACAGCTTGACCCTGGATTCAGGCGTACATGGATTTTTTACCTTTGCCTCAAATATACCTACTCCGTTTGATCTTTCGCCCGGGGAATCTTTCGACGTGGATCTCGTATATGCTCCAACCGAGCTGGGCGCTCATGCAGGAAAGCTCACTATCACTTCCAACGACCCCAATGCAGCTGAGGGCTGGATAGATCTGGTGGGGCAGGCTACCCCTATCCCCACATGCGATATTTACGTATGGCCTACCACCGTGGATTTCGGATCTGTATCCACTTCCGGGTTTGCCAACCAGACTGTAAATATCTCCAACACTGGTGATGCTGACTGCGAGATCACCGAGGTCACAGGGCCAGATGGCAGCAACGAGTTTTCATTCGATCCTGCTCCTTTCACCGGCATTATTCCACCTGGTGAGATGAGGCAGTTTAGCGTAAAGTACACACCAGGGGACGAAGGAACTGATCAGGCGACCATAACGGTGATTTGTCCAAGCGATCCTGACGAGGGTGAAGTGGAGGTAACCCTGAATGGAACAGGGATTCAACCTCCTCCCTGTGATTTTCAGGTTGTTCCTTCATCTTTGAATTTCGGTTCTGTTCCTGTGGGTGGTAGAAGCGAAATGACGTCAACCATTCATAATTTTGGTTCAGAGAAGTGCTTTGTGACCGATCTGGAATTGGCTCAGGGTTCCGACACTTCATTCCATCCTGATGCCTTGCCGTTCCCAAGACCCGAACTAGGTCCTGGAGAATCATACGACATCGTCGTGGTTCTTGAACCAGAGCATGGCGGAGTCCTTACTGGTCAGCTGACAGTCAAGGGTTCACAAAATAATCCATTCTTTGGTGTTCCCATGGCGTCCATTTCTTTGACCGCTGGGGGTGAAGCCGCTCAGATGTGTTTAGAACCGGAGACATTGGACTTTGGGCCGGTGGCCGTGGGAGACCACCGTGACATGACTTTCGAAATACAGGCGTGTGGTCCCGGTAACCTACGAATCAGGCAGATTGCATTTGATGGCGCAAATGATGATTTTACATTCGCATCGGTGCCAGGCGCTCCCAGAACCATACCGGCTGGAACCAGTCACACAGTGACTGTTCGATACAGCCCTTCTGCTCCTGGTGCTGATTTCGGACGAGTGCTGATCTCGGGTAATGACGACAACATATCTACAGGTGTGGTGGAGTTGAAAGGCAACTATGCTGGCTCATGTCCATCGGTTTTCGACTGCCAGCCGGATGCCCTCTGGTTCCAGTCAACCGAAATTGGCCGAAGCAGGGAGCAGGCTTTCGTCTGCACCAACCACGGCACGCAAGCCATGACAGTGGTTAGCGTGGCTGCCGGGGCCGGAACTTCACCGGAATTCAACGTGTCCACTTCTCCAACTCCCTTGACCATTGAACCTGGTGGACAATTGCACGTGGAGGTAGGCTATATCCCAACAGACGTGGGTTCCGATACTGGCTCGGTGGTTATCTCCAGCCAATTTTCGTCTGATGGCTGTGATAATTTCACCTTGATAACCATTCCCCTGGAGGCTGACGGTGTTACTCCGGACCTTCCTCCTTGCATTGGACCACAGAATTTCGATCCCGAACTGGTTTTTGCCTGGCCTAACGGTAACATCACGAATTCCCAGTGGCACCAGGTTTTCATGACACCTGTCGTGATGAACTTGACCGATGACAATGGTGATGGATTCATAAACGAAAACGATGTCCCTGATATCATTTTCAGCTCATATGATTATTTCCACGATCAGGCCGTTGCCACCACTCCCGCCATGGTGAGAGCCATCTCTGGAGATGACGGACATGAATTGTGGACGGTCGATGATCCCAGGTTCCGCGTCAACAACGAAGCCCAGATAGCCGTCGCTGATATAGATGGAGACAACCTGCCCGAGATTTTAGCTCTCAAGTACGTGATCACAGATTCTGGCGATGTCACAGGACGATACGTCACAGGCAATATCTTGTGCTTTGAAAATGACGGCACCTTCAAGTGGGAGAGTGAAGCCTGGCATGGAAGTGAAAACGACATTGAAGATGGTTCAGCCATTGGGGTAGCTGATTTGGATCATGATGGCCACCCCGAAATTTTCAGGGGTGCGTCGGTATTCAACTACAGGGGTGAACTGCTGTGGGAAGGCGAAGCCGGTACTGGAAGCATGGGCCATGGAGCTTTTTGCACAGCGGCCGATCTGGACATGCAAGGAGAAATGGAACTCGTTTGCGGAAATACGGCTTATCGCTATGACGGTACGATCTATTGGCAGTTGTCGAAGCCAGATGGAATTGTGTCCATAGCGGATTTCAACCAGGATGGACTTCCAGAGGTGCTTTTGTCTTCATCGGGATTTGGTGGCGGTATCTTCATCCTAAATGGTCAGACAGGAGAGATCTTGTCCACCTTGAGTGACTCGGAGGTAAATTCCATAATGCCGGCAGTGGTGACAGACATGGACAACAGTGGAGGACCGGAGTTCGCCATGGTGGGAACATGCACTGATGAGGGCGAAGATTCCGAATGTTTTTGGGGAGTGGATGTCGACGAATCTTCCTTGTCCATGAACGTCCTTTGGAAAGAATTTCTCAACGATGCTACCTTGGGAGGTGGAAACTCGGCTTTTGATTTTGAAGGGGACGGGACTTTCGAGGTGTTGCAAAACGATGAGACATACGTCAATGTTTACAGAGGGCTTGCCCATACCAGGATTTACCAGGCCGAGAGATCGTCCATTACCGGGTGGGAAAATCCCTTGGTGGTCGACGTGAACAATGATGATCACGCTGAGATTATAGTTATCGAAAACGGCTTGGGAACCTCCCACGGCATACTGGTATACGCCAACTCAGGCTCGGTCAAATGGGTAAAGACCAAGAGGGTATGGAACCAGTTCGATTACCATATTACAAACATCCGTGAAAACGGTACAGTGCCGAGGTTTGAAGTCCCCAACTGGACGGTGTACAACAACTTCCTGAGTAACGAGCCGTTTTGCGAATGATCTGACAATATGCAAAAAGAAACATCGTTTGGCAACGAGTCCAATGATGGTTCTTGTGACAAGGGAGGATAGCGCATGAGCCACCCCAAGGTTATGGTCATAAGTATGTTCGTTGGCTCTTTGATATTTTTTGCTGCATGCGACGATCAGCGTGTCAGTACTTCAGCACCCAGGATAGACAGTTTTTATATTTCGGATTCCGAGCAACCTCCCGAGACTTCCAAGTTCAACAGCATACCGGATACGGGATTGGTTGAGATAGATTTTGGCAAGGTGGACGTCGGAACCGTCTCGAAAAAATATCTTTTGCTTCGTAACACAGGCCGTTCGGATTTGAGATTCAACTCCATAAACATCGAGCAAGGTAGCAGCGTTGATTTCGAACTAAACTGCTCGGCTGGTGGACCGTTTGAGCCATGCCCGAACGGAGATTCAGAACCACTTTCTGTAACCCCTGGTGCCGAACTTGTAATCCTGGCCATGTATGGACCTGCTGAAAGGGGTGAGGATTCAGCTTCATTTGAAGTGATTTCCAATGCCGCGGAACACAAAAGTTTGAGAGTGTCATTACATGGTCAGGGTGTATCACCGGAGATCGATGTTTGCATCTCGGATTGTGTCGGAGCACAGGATAGCACTGGATGTCAGCAGGCTGTCGTTGTTTGCAACGATGAGATTACACCAAAGGATCTATCTTTGGAGTTTGGTGATACAGACTTGGGACCGACCTTGTTCAGGGAAATATACATCAAGAACTCCGGAGATTCTTCGTTACAGGTCTATGGCATTTCTGTAGATGGTGGGGATCATACGGTTTTTTCGGTGGAAGGGGCGGGGTTCGAACTCGCCGTGGCGCAGCAGAGGGTGGTTACCGTTGAATACTCGCCCACTTTGGGTGGAGACCATTTGTCGTCTTTGCTTATTGAATCGAGCGACGTGGATGAAGCATCTGTCAAGGTTGATCTTTCAGGTAGAGCCTTGGCCCCCAGACTTTGTCCGGATCCTCTGACGTTGGATTTCGGAAACGTTAGTACGGGTGAAAGTTCGACGATGGAATTCAGTGTGACCAATTGCGGATTGCAAACTCTCAGCTTGGATTCTCTGGGCTTGGCAAGTTCCAGCAGTGATGACTTCAGCCTGGTGCAACCTCCGTCAACACCCATGAACCTGGCACCTGAAGAGTCGGTGAATGTACGCATCGAGTATCACCCCGTTGATATTGGAAGCGACTCAGGAGGCGTAGAGTTGTATTCCAACGACCCTGCATCGGATTCCAATACTGGTCTGACCGGCACTATTGCCCTCTTGGGTTCGAGTGTCCCAAGGGCCTGTGACATCATGGCTACGCCATTTTCCGTAAACTTTGGTGGTGTGGTTCAGGGTGAGACGGGAAACGTAGATTTGATAATCTCGAATGTTGGTACGGACCAATGTGTAATCCACTCAGTGGTGATTGGACAAAACACACAGGATGACGAGTTTGCTCTTGGACAGGCACCTGAAGCAGAAACGTCATTGGCTCCGGGAGAATTCCTTACCATTCATACCTCATACGCACCTGTGAACCTGGGGGCAGACAATGGTTTGTTGAGCATTTATTGTAACGACAAGGATACTGATGAAATCCAAGTTCAGATGCATGGGGAGGGGATCGAACAAGCTATTTGTGATCTGCAAATTACACCCTCTGCCATGTGGTTTGGAACGGTCAAGGTATACCACACCAAGGCCATGAACTTACAGTTGACAAACATGGGCCAGGCCCCTTGTGACATCTCCGATGTCAGGTTGGAGTCCATCCCGTTTGTGGAACATGATTTTTCCATAACCAGTATGCCTTCGCTTCCTTTTACAATTGCTCCGCGTGGACAGGCTGGTTCACAGCAAGAGATCGAAGTGACCATGGCGCCGGATGAGGAGTACATGTTTGCGAGGATGGCGATCCTGCATATAAATGCAAATGATGATGATTTTGGAAACAGGGCTTGCCAGGACGCAAACGGTATACCTATTCCAAACGAAGCATGCGTGACCGTATCTGGCTTTGCTAAGTATTCCGACCTTGAGGTGGTACCAGAAGAACTCGATTTTGGTTTGGTTACCTTTGGTTGTAGCTCTCCGGAGCTTTGTGTCACGGTATATAACCTCGGCTCCCAGGATATGCAGGTTACGGACATATACATGCAGGACCACCCGGACCCGAATTTTGAGATACGAAGTGCTCCAATGACACCTTTTCAATTGGTGGCGGGAAGTTCGTTCCAGGCATGTCTGAGATATACACCTCAAGACCTTGGATCCCATCGTAATGCCCTGTATATCAAGGTGGATGACGAGGAATTGATCGTCCCTGTATTCGGTAGGGGAACGGATTCTTCGCAACAGACTGACGTTTTCCATCAACTGGATAATGTCAAGGCGGATGTCTTGTTCGTCGTAGATTGTTCAGGGTCCATGGGGGACAACCAGCAAAACCTTGCGGAAAATTTTTCATCATTCATCAACCAAGCGGTGGCCATGGATGTGGACTTTCATATCGGTGTGGTCTCCACAGAGGTGGAGGACCAACCAGGATGGTCCGGGACACCTCCAAGAGAAATAAAACCGGGCTATCTCGTGCAGGCTGGATCCCGACCCAGGATACTTACGAACTCCACGCCGGATTTGGACAATGCATTTACCGACAATGTTCGCCTGGGTGACAATTGTTCTAATCACGAAGCAGGGCTCGAAGGGGCCTGGATGGCCTTGAGTCAACCATTGGTGGATGATCCCAATGCCAACGCCGGCTTTTTGAGAGAAGATGCCAAGTTGTACATTATCGCCATCAGTGATGAACCTGACCAATCCAACGGTTCAGTGGATTTTTATGTGGATTTCTTTTCATCCCTGAAAGGCTACAGAAATACTGAGATGATGTCCGTGTCGGCCATCTGCACTAGCTGCGATTCGGACAGATACTGGGATGTTACGGTTAGAACAGGTGGGATCTGCGAGACCATCGATACGGTGGACTGGGCTCAATCGTTGGCCGACATGGGTATCGATGCTTTTAGCGCCATCAGGGAGTTCCCTCTATCGAGGCCGGCCGACTCGAGCAGCATAAGTGTAACCGTAGATGGGGTTGCAGTGGGACAAGCCTCCTCGCAGGGAGGAGCAGATGGCTGGAGTCATTATACGGATACGAATACCCTGTTTTTTGGAGACGACGTGGTGCCGGACAGGGGACAGCGAATAGAGGTTACGTATACTGCTACATGCTATTGAGAGAAGTTGCTCGTTCACTGGTGATTCGAGATGATATCCTGGAAAGCAATTGCCGTATCGTGCCGTGCAGATGGGCGAGCCGATACCAGGCCCTTGCGATTTTTGTGGGATGGACACTGGCTGGATGTTCGGCGGGTTCTGGATACTTGGATCGAGCAGGGTTCTGATACCCTGGGCCCCATCTACAGGGTTTTCAGGGTGGAGTGCGAAACTGGTCGATATATTTTACGTGTCGATGACAATGGTTGGTTGTGGCAAGGTGCTAAGTATTGACCAATTCTCTTATCAGGGATGTAGCATAAGCTCCTGCCGGAAGCTCGAAGGACAGTTTTACCCAATCCTGGCCATGAGTCATTCTCAGGCTTTTTACGTCCAGCCGCAGTGCCCTGCGGGCACCTGAGGTAAGCTTGGCAAACTTTTTCCAATGTTCCATGTTCAATCCGGAATTCATGAGCACATCTCGTTCCATCTGTTGCGCAATGCCCTTGGGTTCAGCCATCTTGGGGCCGAACATGGGGCCGCTTGGATGCACAAGGAAATCATCGGCTCTGGACTGGTCGAGTTTTGGGTCAGTACACAAAAACCTGCCTCCAGTATCAGCCTTGATGAGAATATCTCCGTCCAGGACTCGTGAAAACATACCTTTTGATATGCGTTGGGCAAGCACATCATTGAACAGTGCTGATTGAAGAGCGTTGAGCATGAACCTCAGTCCGCGCCTGTCATGACGTCGGCCCTTGCCTTGTAATATGGCCCTGCCTTCTGCTTCGTTATCGCCCCTTGCCCCGAATCTTTGCGGGCCAAAGTAGTTTGGGCATCCTTTGGCGCGTATCAACGAACACCTTTTGCCCATTTCTGCGATCGTCTCATCATCCACATCGCGTAGAGTGATAGAAAAATGGTTGCCTTTGAGATGTCCGGTCTTGAGCTTGTTGGTATGCTTTTTCGAGTCGATTATTTGTACACCTTGAATATCCATAGTGTCCAGGGCGCTGGATGCCCTTGCCGGTATGGAAACCCATTGAGTGGTTATGGCCAAGCGATCTTTGAGGCCGGCGGTTCCCATGTCACGGGTCTTGATTCCTAAGTGTTTTGCCATTTGGCCCAGGACCTGGTCAGTCGTAAGGCCAGATTTTTCAATTTTTACAAACAGGTGTTCTCCAGTTCCGCAAGGATCATATGCCGGGATCTCGTCTACCCTGAAGTCTTCCAATACAGCACGGAGTTTGGCATGCCCGTTGGGTTTGCCCAAAAGAGGCGGCCATCGTTGGTCCATGTCCAAAGAAGAACTGTGTTGCATAAGGCCACCTCTCAGTCGGTTGGCTCCGTTGTGAAAGCGGTGAAACAAAAATGCCTGCTACCTGCAAATGACGCGTCGGATTGTATCGTGATGTCACCCTTGGTGCCAGTGCGACCTGGTGTGGCAGCTTGCCATGACTGCCATCCTCTCTTTGCCTGACATGTGAAACGACCCAGCTCTTGTCCGTCTAGGAGGACGGTGAAATTAACCGGATGTTTGTCTCCAAATGGCTCCACGACCCTGTCGTCCAGAGCGAAAAATCCCTGTATGAATCGTCCCAAGTCGACATTTCGGAAGGTTATGGAATGGCGCGCTCCCTGTATGGGGTGTAGCCAGATGCATTGGCGCAACTGGTGGTCCGAGATGGCGAGCACCTCCCCAATAAAGTTCCAGCTTGGTCCTGGGCACTTGTACTTTTTTCCATCCCATGGCCGACAGTCTGTGGTTTTATTGCCTCGTATCACCTGCGCGTGTGCCTGGGGTAGGCCATCGGAGAGATCGCTTATGATTCGCCTGTGAGCAAACGGTGAAGAGACGGGCAAAAGGAGCTTTAGCATCAATCCGACCACCGCAAGCAGCAGTGCTGCGAGAGTCGCGAGAGTTATAAAGTCTTGCACTGGAACCATGAGCCTGGAAAAAAGCTCAGCAGGCCAGAATTTCATCCGGCCAAGTAGAGGGAAAACGGCCACGGTCAGAGCGATCAACACGGCAAGTATGCTTGTGACGTTTCCCAGCAATTCTGGCCACTTGTTCGACCAGTAGAGCCGAAAGGCGCCATCCTGTATCGGTATGGACATGAATACTTCAGGGGTGCCCTGCACAGACGCACCCTTGATGGGGAGCTTTTTCCCGTCCTGTTCCGCGATCCATAACGCGTATCTTCCTCTGTATATGATAAGTTTGCTGGACGAGTCGGTGCCGGATATATCAAGATCCAGCTCCGTGGGAGAGTTTTTGATCAATTTCACGGTGCCGGGACCTTCGAGCTTGAAAGGACCATATGGACTTTGGGTAAACCGGTAAAAATATAGTCTCCCAAATGATCTGATTAGCTGAAAGTCCGCCCTGGGCCTGGGACCCACTGAAAGGACGTGTGTTACACCAACGGCCCTGAATGCCTCTGTGCTTTGGGACGAAAATTTGTACCTGTAGTTGTTTTCCGGGGTAAAGCCAATCTTGAAAATAGGAACATTGGTAAAAACAGGTAGGGCCATCAGAAGATGGTCATCGCGGCTGTTTATGAGGGCGATTCTGCCTATCTCCTTGCGGTCCATAGCGTTGATAAACTCGGCAGCCGTCTTCAGATCACGGTAAATGTCAGAGTCAGATGACCAAACCATGGTTTTGGATGGAGCAAACCATGGAAAGGTACCTGCCCCAGGTGCATACACGAACACGGGAGCGAGTACCAACCCCAGCAAAAATCTCAATGTGTGCTTTGCCAAAGGAGACATGCCGGGCATGGCTTTGGTGACATTACTATGGAGTGTTATCGCCACAAGGGTGCCGGCACCCAACAGGCAGGCTGCGCGAATGAAATAGGTAAACCTTTCAGTTTGAAGCTGACCTATTGAGGGGAGCTTTTTGAGAATATCGAAGTCCAGGAGAAAGGTGTCACTGGACACAAATAGCAACAGACCTGTGGTCAGCAATAGAAACATGGCAAAAGGTTTTTGTTTCTTTGCTCCCAGCACCAGGCCGATGATGCCTCCCATGGCAATTGCCGGCGCCATGGACCTGAGTATGGTGCCATCGAGTAATGCCTTTATCACATCTCCGTATGGGTGGTATGGGCTCGCTAGTGGTTCGAACCATTCTTTTCGCATGACGAATGGAACAAGCCAAAAAGCGCTGAATGCCATTGCCACCAATACGGCGCTCATGGTTCTTGGTAGCCATAAGCCTGGTGCCTGAAGTTGCTTGGTCAAAGACATGATCAAAAACATCAAGGGCAAGCTGATACCCATAATCGCTATGGCCATTGGATGACAGACAATGGCTCCCCCAAGGCTCAGGGCTGCTCCCAGCCATAACCATCGACGATTGGGTAAACGAGCCAGGCGTTCGAAAGCCCACAAGGCCCACAAGCTCAATGAGAAGCTCAAACCCATGGACCATACGGCCCAGTTCAAATTGAAATCCCAACCGCCCTGGAACCAGTCGCCCCTGTCGATGATTCCAAGTATCCCGGCCACTATTCCGGCGACTGGACCGCCAATACGTTTGCCGATGAAATACAGAGCCATGGGATAGGCTAAGACTGCGAGAAAAAGAGCCCAACTATAGGCCGTCTCCCATGAGGTCAACCCCAGGGTAAGGACCTTGACTGTACAAACTAAAAGATCCGTTCCCATGGAGTATAAGGCATTTGCGGGATGACCAGCGAACATGGTAGTGCTGAATCCGGAAAGATGTCCGGACGGTATCATTTCGTGTCCTGTCACCCAGGCCCTCAGGAGCATGATTGGGTGATCGTGGTTCAGGGGCATATCCCCCAACAAAAGTGGGCCGTAGAGTGAGACACACAGCACGATTATAGTAAGGGGACCAATGGCCTTGTAAGTCCACTTTGGTGCCAGCCTTATGATTGCTGGGGACATCGCGTCATACAATCCCAAGAGCAGTACGAGCCCAAAGGCCGCAGATATTATCCGGGTGGAGTTGTTTCCGAAAAATGCGGCTGGAATCACGAAGGCTCCAACAGCTACCCAGATAGCCATGCGAATACGTTTGATGTCCATGGGCTGTGAAGTTTAGTCGATATTCAAATGGAAGGAAAATTATTTTGCTAATATGGTCAGTTGCTTCTTGATCCTCTTGATAGATTTTTCCACTGCCTTTAGTTCAGGCTGGTCTTGGTCGAACAACAACCCCATGCCCTGGTCTTCATCAAACATGTCGATCCATGCTACTTTGGAGTTGACGACCACGCCCTTTGAGGAATTTCCTTCCAGGTACATGGTAACGGGAAATTTTGCCCCAATGGATAATAACGGCCCAAGGCACCTGAGGTATACACCGCCTTTGGATATGTTGCGTATCTCTGAACCGAAAACACCCTGAGCAGTGGAATACTCGGCATCGGCAAACAGGGGAAAACGTTGGAATCGTCGCCTTTCCCGTGATCCACTGGAGCTTTTGTCCAGAAATTTTACGATTCCATCCAGCCTGGCCCTTTCCCTGTCCGGGAGTTGAACGAACGAACCCCTTCTCATGGTGGGCCCTGCGTTCTGCACCCGTCGCCAGGCCACCACTCCTTCTAAATAAACGGGAAAATCCAGACCTTTCAGGTGGATCCTGATGAGAACCCTGGAACCAACTTTGATTCCCGAAGTGATGGGGAAAAAATGACCTGTATTCTCTCCCTTTCTTTCAAAGGCCTGATCAAGTTCTTTTACAGACTGAAAATTCAACGATAGGGTGACCCGCTTCTTCAGCATCAGATTCCACCTCCCGAATGCCCCCTGAATCACTACTACTCGGGCATTGTAAATAATATTGGAAGGAATTTCAAATCCATCGTCTTTATCACTCAAAAGTTCCAGGTTCTTGTCAGATTATCGGGTATTTGATACAGTTTTTCGAGGCTGCCTCGGAGTTATCCCATGAGTGGAGTTGCAACTCGTCGAATAAGGTTAGGTGAATTGCTTTTGCGCGCTGGAGTGATCACTGAAGATCAGCTTCGCACAGCGTTGGCAGAGCAAAAAAAGTGGGGAGGAAAGCTAGGGTCTTTGCTCGTGGATATGAACTTTCTGGACGAAGACCTTCTGGTCAAGGCATTGAGCAAGCAGCTTGGGTTGCCCAGGGTGGATTTCAAGGGTTTGGTCATAGATGAAAATGCATTGTCAAAAATCGAGCCTGATTTCGCCGAGCAAAACCAGGTGATTCCCATAAGTTTAGACGTTGGAAAATCGATGCTCATAGTTGCCATGTCCGATCCGGAAAAGCTGGATTTGGTGGACGAGATCTCTTTCAAAACCGGTTGCAGGGTTAAGGTAGCCATCTGCGGAGAACGAGCGCTCGCCGGGGCCATACGTGAAAAATATTTCAGCGATGCTCAACCTCTACATGGTAAAGAAAATGATTCTCCTGAGGTCGATATGAAATTGCTGTCCGCCTTGGGCGAGAGGGTTGTTGCCGGGCAAGGTCAAACATCTGTTTCCATAGAACAACGATTGGAGAGGTTGGAACAGATGCAAAGAAAAGAAGTTCGCGTGTTGAAAGCGCTCGTGGATTTACTGGTTGAAAAGGGACATTTTACCAAAGAAGAATATCGTAGGCAGATGGAGTCATGACGCTGTTGGCGTATTGGAAATGTTGGGGATTGAACGAGTGGTATCAGTCTGATAAGGAGAGCGTTCATGGCTGAAAAAAAGAAGTTGGGACAGATTCTGTTGGATGCAGGGTTACTGGACGAGTTCCAGCTGAAGTCCGCGTTGGGGTTCCAGCAAAAATGGGGTGGCAGGCTCGGAGACGTGCTGGTCGAAAACCATTTCATAACCGAGGATGCTTTACTCATTGCAATTCAGCAACAGACCGGAATCGCAGTCGTGAAGATAGAGGGAAGAACCATCCCTGATTACCTCAAGAAAATCGTACCTCTTGAGTTGATCGAAAAGCACAAGCTTGTTCCCATTGGTCTCGAGGGTGAACCGGGAAGCCCTTCAGAGACGCTGGTGGTTGCAATGTCCGACCCCACGGACCTTGGCGCCCTGGATGAAATCAGCTTTTCCACTGGAAAAAAGGTAAAATCCGTACTCGCATCAAAAAAAGAGATCGAGCAGATTATCCGGATTCAATATCGAATGATGCCTGATACAGCGGCAGGCGGATTTGATGTCGCTAGTGCCGCGGCAGGTCTTGAAAGCTCGATGATTGATCAGAACACTCTTAAAACAGCTCCATCCGGTAATTCAGATTTGCCTTCTTCCGCCGGAGGGTTGGGTGAAGATCCATTTTCTGAACTGGATTCCCTTGGTTCTTCTCTCGAATCATCAACCCCTGCAGATAGTCAAAATTCACAGAGCGTAAAAGGAGTCTTGTTGGATGATGATCCTTTTGCCGAGTTGGATGCTTTGTCTTTTTCCGATTCCAAGGGTGATAGTATCGATATAGATCTGGATATGGATGATGAACACAAGGAAGAACTGGAAGAGCG
>CAYSLH010000123.1:0-13605 GCA_964431605.1 uncultured Myxococcales bacterium | reverse complement strand
AAAAGGCTCTGCACAGTATCTCGACCCTGAGGCAGTCGGACCTGAAACTGCTGAGTTTCTCCACATCATCGTCGAGGAGGTAGACAGGCTCAATTCCGTGGTTGACCAATTTTTAAACTACGCCCGCCCCTACCATAGCCAACACTCCACCATCGACGTGAATCAGGTCATCAAGCAAACGACCAAGCTTTTGGAACCGGCTCTCGCTGAAAGGAAAATAGAACTCCAACTCGACTTGGCCGAGCAAGACTGCAACATAGAGTCCAATGAACAACAATTCAAACAGGTACTTCTAAACCTGATCAACAATGCAAAGGAAGCGATGGAAAACGGTGGGACACTGACCATCAAAACAGAGGTCAGAAAACCCACTTTGGGTCTGCTTCCGAAAGGCAAAACCTCCTCTACGGTTCAAGTATCCATTTCGGACACAGGCAAAGGAATTCCCATAGAAAAGCAAGACAACATTTTCGTCCCGTTTTTCACAACAAAAGAACAGGGCACCGGTCTCGGCTTGGCTATATCACAGAGAATCATAGAACAACACGGGGGGGAAATTCGTCTGAGATCCAAGCCCGGCGAAGGCACGACTTTCATAATCCTGTTCAAGACACCTGTAACAGAGAACGGAAAACATCAGGACACGAATTCAGCCACGCAGGACAATATCGACCAGGACGAAAGAGACACTTCGGAAAATCGCGTAAAACCAGGTGAGGATGTTGCACTGGATTGAAATTGGACTATGTGGCTTAGAGGATATACCTGCTCAAATCCTGGTCCTGCACAATGTCCGACAGGGCCTCGTCCACCTGCTTCACATCCATTTGCACCGTCTGGCCACCCATCTCGGGAGCTTTGAAGGAAAGCTCCTCCAAAAGTTTTTCCATCACTGTATGCAGTCTGCGGGCACCGATGTTTTCAGTCCTGGTGTTTACGTCAGCGGCTATCTGGGCAACACGGCCAAGGGCTTCGGGTGTAAAATCCAGGGTAATACCCTCGGTACCCAAAAGGGCCTTGTATTGTTTTACCAGGGCGTTTTTTGGCTCTGTAAGAATGCGCAGGAAGTCGCTCTCGCTTAGGGTGTCGAGTTCCACGCGAATGGGGAACCGGCCCTGGAGTTCTGGGATCAAATCAGATGGCTTGGCTACGTTGAAAGCGCCTGCAGCCACGAACAATATATGCTGGGTATTGACCATTCCATACTTCGTGGCGACAGAGCAACCCTCCACCACAGGCAATAGATCCCTCTGAACTCCCTCCCGTGATACATCCGGTCCCTTACCACTCTCTCTACCAGCGATCTTGTCGATCTCGTCGATAAAAATAATTCCAGCCTGTTCAGCCCGCCAAAGTCCTTCCTTGACCACCCTCTCCTTATCCACCAGTTTTTGCGCTTCTTCGGCTGTAAGGACTTCCAGCGCCTCCGGCACTTTCATGCTGCGTTTCTTGGTCTTCTTTGGAAAGACGTTTCCCAGCATATCCTGCAGGTTCATGTTCATTTCTTCCACTCCCGAAGTGGAAAAAACCTGCATCATTGGAAACCCCATGGCCTGGTCGGTGATTTTCAACTCCACCTGGCGATCATCCAGTTTGCCGTCTCGCAACATTTTCCTGAACTTCTCCCTGGTGTCATTCTGGTCCTGTTTCACATCAGGGCCAACCGGTTCGATCCGTCCAAGGGTGGAATTGGTGGTCTCCTCAGGTCTTGCCTCGAACCCCATGGCTGGTTGAACGGGAGGGGGCGGTACGAGAATATCCAGCAGTTTTTCCTCGGCTAGTTCAGAAGCCTTCAGGTGTACTCGCTTCGTCTCCTCGTCACGCACCATTTTGACAGAGACCTCCACCAGGTCGCGGATCATGGACTCCACATCACGCCCTATGTAGCCGACCTCGGTGAATTTGCTCGCCTCAACCTTTAAAAACGGCGCCTGAGCCAGCTTGGCCAATCTTCTGGCTATTTCGGTTTTTCCGACACCGGTAGCACCGATCATCACGATGTTCTTGGGAGCGATTTCATCCCGCAAATCCTCCGGGACCCTTTGTCGACGCCAGCGATTTCTCATGGCTATTGCAACCGCCCTCTTTGCCTTGTCCTGTCCTATGATGTAGCGGTCCAGTTCTGAGACGGTCTCTCTGGGGGTAAACGTATGCAACTCTAAAAATCCTTGGTTATCCATTGTAGTTCCTCACGTTAGTGATGTTATTACTCAAGCGCAGAGTTTTTCCATAGTAAGTTCAGCATTCGTATAAACGCACAGGTCAGCAGCAACCGCCATGGATTGTTTGACGATTTGCTCTGCGCTCATGTCCGTATGAAGCATCAAAGCGGTGGCAGCCGATTGCGCGTATGGGCCACCACTGCCTATGGCCATGACCCCACTATCAGGCTCGATGACGTCACCAGTTCCGGAAATGAGTAGAATCTTCTCCGTGTCGGCCACCATCAACAGGGCTTCCAACCTGCGAAGCATTCTGTCGGTACGCCAGTCCTTGGCCAACTCGACGGCTGCCCTGACCAGGCCTCCCGAATACTCTTTGAGCTTTGCCTCGAACTTTTCAAAGAGAGTAAGGGCATCTGCAGTACTTCCCGCAAAGCCTGCCAGAACCTTTCCATCCAAAAGAGTCCTTACCTTTTTTGCCGTGTGCTTTAGAACGATCTGGTTCATCGACACCTGTCCATCACCTGCCATGACCGTGTCTGAGCCTCTGCGAACGGCTATTACCGTAGTCGAGCGAATTTTTTCCATCGGCATATTTTCATCCCTTCTCCTAGTGTCTTTTTGCACGCGGATGCGCCTCGTCATAAACCTCTATGAGGCGCTTCATGTCCAGATGAGTATACGTCTGAGTGGTCGAAAGAGAAGCATGGCCCAATAACTCCTGTATGGACCGAAGGTCTGCTCCGGATCCCAACAGATGGGTGGCAAACGCATGTCGTAGTACGTGAGGACTTATATGATACAGGAGCCCAGCCTGGATTATGCGTTTGTCCAGCATTCTTCGAACGGATCTTGCGGAAAGACGTGCTCCGAACCTGTTCAGGAACACTGCCTGGTGATCTGGCTTTTTCGCCTTGGTCAACTGTTCGGTCCTTCGAGGCAGGTATTCCAGCAACGCATCACGTGCAGGCTTTCCAAGGGGTACTAACCTCTCCTTGCTCCCCTTTCCCATTACCCTGACACTACGGCCCGAAAGGTCCATGTCATCCAGATCGAGCCCCACCAGTTCGGATACTCGTAACCCGCACGAATAAAGCACCTCCAGCATGGCCCTATCCCTCGAATCCAGGATGCTGTCACCGGCAGGTGCGCCTAGCAGCGCAAGTACCTCCTCGGGATCCATGGTAGTGGGTAAGCGCTTGTCCATCACGGGCAACCTTATGCGCCCTGCCGGGTCCACTTTGAGCCAACCACGTCTCTTCGCATGCTTGTACAATCCCCGTATGGCGGCAAGGCTTCTCGCCACCGAGCGAGGACTAAGTTCAGAGTGTCTTTGCGCCAGGTAAGATCGCAGGTCATCGGTACCAGCGGACAATATTTTCACACCCCTGTCCCTAAGAAATTCCTCGAGCCGATTGAGATCCCTGGCATAGCTGTGGACAGTGCGCTCTGCCAACCTCCGCTCCACAGAAAGGTGCAGGAGAAATTCATGTATGGGATCCGCGGGTTTTTTGGAGCCAGGCATGGGTACAAATCTGCTGATCAATCGAGGGATGTCAAGCCCCTGACAACCGTTGGAGATTTTGCTCCAACAAAACCAAGTCATTCGGCAAAGGTGCTTCGAATTCCAACAGTTGCCGGGACACGGGATGTTCGAAACAGAGCCTCCAGGCATGTAGCGCTTGCCTCGGAGGCTGGATTTCGTGGGGTATGGAACGAAGGGATCGTCCACCATAGAGCTTGTCTCCCAACAAGGGATAGCCGGCATCGGCAAAATGCACACGAATCTGATGAGTTCGCCCGGTATGAAGCGTTACCCTGACTTTTATAGCCTCGAATCCACGGCCTGTAAAACGCCTGGTGATTTCATAGTCGGTCACAGCCTGCTTTCCTTTCTCTACCTTTGAAGAAAAGCGCTTTCTGTGTACAGGATGCCTGCCGTACAGGGTATCGAAAGTTCCCTTATCACGGATGGTTGGTCCACCTTCGCGTCGCCCTGCAAATGCCAGGTAAGTTTTTTGAACCTGCCGATTTTGAAACATTTCGGACATGGCTCGGTGCGACAGGTCATTTTTAGTGACCACCAATAAGCCGGAAGTATTTCTGTCCAGCCGATGCACGATTCCAGGTCTTTCCACTCCTCCTATTCCGCTGAGATCTTCACAATGATGCAAAAGTGCATTGACCAACGTGTGGTCAGGACTCCCTGGTGCAGGATGGACCACCAAGCCGGCCGGTTTGCATAGCACCAGGATATCCGAATCTTCGAATACGATATCCAGGGGTATGTCCTCTGCAGCAGGTTCAGCCGCTACAGGTGGAGGCTGAGAAACCTCGATCCTCTCCCCGGCTTTTATCTTTCGGGACGCTCGCGCACTCACACCTTCCACCATAACCATGTTACCATTTATTAGTTTTTGTATAAATGACCTGGAAAGGTGCGGCAAGCAATCCGCAAGATAACGGTCCAACCTGGCGCCTGCGACCTCTGCATCCACTACCAGTGTATATTTTTTTCCAAAATCCTGCACGGGTTACCCATACGGGCTGGAGGGAGAAGTCTCACCAGATCTTGGACTTGATATGCCCTTTGGACTTTACCACGATATCTACGATAGCCCTTTCATAAAAATTGGTCGTCTTGTAGATCTCGTCGCTCACCCGGCTTTTGTACAATTCGCGTCCCTCTTCTATCTCGTCCTGCAACACATCGAATATATTATCGTTTTCAATTCCCTCGATGATTTTTTCCTCATTGTACAAAGAGATATCCGAGGCGATGGCCCGGGCTAGTCTTGTGGCTGCTTCAGGAGTAGTAATTAATGGTGGCGGCATACCCACCTACCTCCAACGGTTGCAATTTGCCAGATTGTTACGAAAATGCGAACAATTGTCAAGAACAGCATTCCATTGGTCAAACCCATCGATCTTGTTTCAACTTCAGTTTGTGCTAATCTGACCCTATGGATAACATTATCACCAACGAGTCCCTCAACCTGCTCTGGGAACGGTAACACCATGATGGGGTTAAGATAACCAATGAACATAAAGCCAAAAACATGCCCCTTGAACGAACTAGGCATGTCTTTGTCCATTCCCTTCAACCACTCTGACGACTACGCAGAAGCTGTGCGGCCCTACCTGCCATGGGTACACGATATCTATCTCGCGCCTCCTGCCGATATTGCCAACACCTTGAAACCGTTCGATGATGATCCCGTTTCATATTCAAAAAAAATCCAGGAATTGCAAACGTTGGCCTCGACCAATGGCGTTGTATTATCATGGGTACTCAACGCACCAGGGTTGCTTGGAAATCTGGACTCAATCATTGGTTTTTTCGAGCAACTGCTTTTATCCGGCCTGACCGTGACCACAACGGTTGCAGAGTTGGAAGTAGCTGAAAAAATTCACGAGGCCCTTGCCGAAGTAGAAATTGCATCTTCTCTCGCGAGCAATATAACGAACAGAGAACAAGCGGAGAACTGGATTCACAGAGCCGGAGCCAGTATCATTCATCCGGACAAGAGCCTGATTCGACGCCCAGAACGCCTTTACGAAATCAAATCTCTTGGAGTCAAGATCAAGCTGATAATAAACAATCGTTGCGTGATCAACTCTCCATATTGTGAACAACACCGCGCCTGCGCATTATTGAACGAGACGAGAATTCAAACCGATATTGCCATATCCAAGGCGTGCGGCAGGATTGCGAAAGCCGAACCTTGGAAGATCGCTCCGCTTGCAATTCCTCCTGCTGCGCTTCCAAGATTGAAGGGACTGGTCGATATTGTAAAGTTAGATGGGCGCAATTGGCCAACTGGTCGAATACTGCAGGATATCAAAAACACATTGGACCTGGACTCCTGGGCCATGTTTCCATGGTTCGTGGAACCTCGGGAAGCTTTCGATCAGCTGAGCAAATGTGATTGGAATTGTGAAAGCTGCGGTTGGTGTCCATCCCACTTTTGGTTCTATGCCCCAGAAGCGAATGATGGGCCCAGGCTAATGCGACAATTCCAACCCATGGAACCTTTTGCGGACGAACAATCCATATCACCTGCCGGAGCCCTGGGATGGCTGTTGAAATCGTCCACCGAATTTGGACTAAGGCCCATTGCGCTATGCCCGGTTGAAAACGGACAGGGCTTGGATGTGGATTTTAGCTTTATGGATGCCGGGGTTTTTCGATTCAGGTTTATGAGATTGGATAACTGTAGTAATGAACGAGACTTTTTTTCCTGCACCAACCGTCTTGGAATAACCTATCTTTTCGACCAAGCACAAGCGCCCAAAGGTATCCTGGAGGCCATTGAACACCTTTCCCACGAAATTCAAAAAGCCGAGTCCATTGGCATCAAGACACGTAAATCCCCTCCCCCGTTGATCGATCAACTGGATATTGGCGGGTTTTGTATCCAGGACTGCCTTTTTTGTACCGAAGCACAACCGCGACCCACGGAGAGATCTCCCATTGCAGACAGAAAACTTGTGCATCCACTACAAACCGCGTCATTTAAAAAACTCATTATTTCACAAAAAGCAGCCATGCGCGCGGGGAGACCTCGCGTGCTGGAGTTTGTCGGCCAGGATCCCGCCAGCCGTTGGGATCTTATCCAACTGATACAAACGGCAAAGCAAGCTGGATACAACACAATCATTACAAGAGGACCTGGCAATTCATTTTCTTCCAGGGGGTGGGTTGCCAAGCTCGCCAGGGCCGGATTGACAGGTGCTCAGGTGTCCATTTTATCTTCGAAAGCCGAACATCATGACGATCTGACGGGTAGGAAGGGCTCTTTCGATGAAGCCTTGAGTGGTATAAGCAAATTGAGAAGATACGGGCTCGATGTTCAACTGGGGATTACCTGCATAGACAGTAGCTTAGCTGAACTTGCCGAGATCATGGACCTTGTTAAGCCATCAGCCGTCTCGCTTTTCAATCTGCTGCATCCGGGCAGGATTTCTGACAGTGAATTGGTTCTGTTCGAACATCTCCTCGAATACATTCGTAAAGCGGAAAAAAAATTACGAACCTCATCCTTAAGAAGGAAAAAAATCGAGCTACATTTATTTGGATTCCCACGATGTCACGCTCAGGAAATCTCCAGAGTCTGGAACGGAAAAACCATCGTTCGTGACAGCCTGCCACCGCAACACAATAGTCAAATGGGCTTTTTGCCGGAATGTAAAAACTGTTCGTCTAAAAAATGGTGCATTGGAATTCCATCCTGGCAGAAAGAAAAATATCCAAAACTTCATGACCTCTCTAACTGATTGATTAGTCGGATACATTTGGCTCCAACTCATTTTACACTTGGCAGAAGCACCGGCAACCACTCCTTAACTTTTTCGAAATATATATAGAAAATGTGCTTGACGGAGGATATATCGTGAATTACGTTTTGCATGAAGGAAACAGCATATGAATGAACTTGCAGAACAATTCAAGCATCAGGCAAAAATCATGGGCGCCTTGGCTCACCCCATAAGGCTTGGAGTACTTGCCACGTTGCTCCAGGGTCCTGCCATTGTAAGTGACCTAATCGAAAAATTTCAAGAAGACCAGACAAAGATTTCAAAACATCTGGCTGTATTGAGAAAGGCTGGGCTCGTGGACTGCCAGGCAGATGGAAGGTGCAGAATTTATGCTCTAGTGGACACAGAGGCGGTGGAACGAATACTCAATTGCATGAAAAATATCAGCAATAGTTCATAATATTTTTTTGGCATTTTATATGCCTTATTTTCCATATGTTATATTTTTCAACTAAAGGAGACCAAAATGCTCAATACGAATCTTCAACATGTAGAGTCGGACGAGGAATTCAAAAAAATCATTTCGGAAAATGAAAACGTGATGATCTGCTGTGGCAGAATGGGGCCCATGTGCCTACCGGTATATGACATCATGGAATCCATCAAGGACAAATACTCCCACGTGACTTTCAGAGACATGGACTTCGACGGTCCTGCCTCTCACAACATCAGAAGCTTGCCAGAGGTTGCCAGGTTTACGGGATTGCCCTTCACGATTTACTTCAAAAATGGGAAAGTGGCCAAAGCCACTTCCAGCGTTCAAACCAAAGGCCAGGTCAAAACCATCCTGGACGAAGTTTTTCCAGCTGCTGAGGCAAAGGCATCCTGAAAAATCTCTGGGCACCCTGGGTTATGTGCCTAGGAGGATAAAAAGAATGGAAAATTCAAAATACGATGCCATCATAATCGGTGCCGGCCCTGCGGGCATGACTGCTGCAATCTACCTGGCGCGGGCAAGGGTAAAGACACTCCTTGTGGACAGCGGCACACCCGGCGGTCAAATGTTGCTATCCTACGAGGTGGCCAACTATCCTGGTGTCGCACAGACATCCGGCAGGGAGATCGCCACCACCATGCTCAGCCAGGCCAAGACATTCGGATGCGATGTGATAACTCACTCGGAGATTACTCGGCTGAAGCTGGATGGGGACGAAAAAGAAGTGGAGATCGAAGACGAAGGAACCTTTACGGCTCCAGTGCTCATACTCGCCATGGGAGGAGTGCCGCGCACCCTGGGGATGGAGTCAGAGAAAAAATTCCAGGGCCTTGGAATATCCTATTGTGCAACATGTGATGGAGACTTTTTCACCGATAAGGAAATAGCTGTCATAGGCGGTGGAAACTCGGCACTGGAAGAAGCCATATCCCTGACCAACTATGCATCCAAGGTAACCATTATCCATGAATTCGACGAATTCCAGGCCCAGCCTTGGGTCGTTGAAGAAGCTAAGGCAAACCCAAAAATCCACTATCTCATGGCACAAAAAGTTCTGGGGTTCGAAGGTGATGAGAACCTTGGAAAAGTTATTTCAGAGAACAAGAGCGATGGGAAAAAGAACGAGGTGGAGGTAGAGGGATGCTTCATCTTCATCGGCTACGTCCCCAACACAGGGCTGGTCCGTGATGTGGTCAATCTCAACGAACGTGGTGAAATAATCACGGACGAGACCATGGCCACAAGCGTACCTGGTGTTTTTGCAGCAGGCGACAGCCGCGAAAAACGATATCGCCAGATCACTACCTCTGTGGGAGATGGAACCATAGCAGCCCTTAGCGCCACTGAATACCTCCGTAGCAAATCCCAGCAAGCCGCCTAATGGTTTATTATGGCTTGGGAATAGTTGCTTTTTCCAAGTCTCCCTTGGCATGATATTGTATAGTGCCAAGGAGGATTCCATTGTCTGCCAGAGCCATACGAATCACTGCCATCTTAGTCTTGATTTTCATGATGCAAGGCTGCTCTTTTTTTGCGGTTTACTCCATACCCGATAATTGGGAAAAGGGACAGGAACTGGATTGTACATCCTATGTTTTTCCCTCGGTGGACGTTGCGCTGGGACTTGCCATGGCAGGTGGAACCGCAACGGTTTTTGCCCTGGGCCTTGGGGAGCAAAGCGGTGTCACAGGTTACTGGGGAAGCGACCTGGCATTGGGAATAACCGGTATCTTTCTGACCTCCATGGTGTTTTTGTCTTCCATTAGCGGATACATATCCACTTACCGGTGCCATGCCGCCGCAGAGGCCAACGAAAAATGGCATCTGGAAAACAAGTAGCCATCCTATCTGATTCATAAAGGTTCTTACTCCAGCGGCACCTAGATCCATTAATCCTGGACCATAACCAGTAGGCCGTCTGAATCCAAATCTTGACAATTCTATTGACATTAATATACATATATGTAAATTATCTGTAATGAAATTCGAGACACTTCTTCTAATGGTTCGAGGTTTGCCTTGTTTTGATCTGGCCACAGTCATACAGCTTACCGGAGAGAAGCGTGCATCAGTAATACAGCAGTTGCACCGATTTTCCGACGCGGGAAAAATCATCTCTTTGCGCCGGGGCATGTATGCCTTGGCAGAACCATATCGCGCTGTCCCTGTCCAGCCTGCCCAACTGGCCAGCATGTTGTACCGACCATCCTACCTGAGCGATGTTTGGGCTCTTTCATATTATGGAATCATCCCTGAGGGAGTGTCGGTATTCACCAGTGTCACAACGAGAAAACCAAGACGATTTAGGAATGCCTTTGGAGAGTATAGCTACAGAAGCATAAAGAAGTCAGTGTTCTTTGGATATTCCTCGGTCGAATTGATGGGGCGAAAAATTTTCCTGGCCACACCGGAAAAGGCGCTTGTGGATTTGTGGTATCTTTCACAGGGTGAATGGTCCGCTGAAAGGATGCATGAAATGCGTTTTTCGCATGGTGAATGGCTCGATGACAAGGTGCTCGCCGACTTGATAATGAAAATTGGCAAGCCCAGGCTTCACAGGGCACTCGAGGTTTGGCAAAAAATGAGGTTCGACGATCAAGAGGGAGAATTCGTCTGATGAAAGATGAAGCGCTTGCTTTGGTCGAGGATGTCGAAAATCCTTTAGCCAAATTGAATCGGCTACGCGAATACCTCCAGGCCCTGGTATTACGTTCTTTACACGAAGTCGAGGCCTTTTCTTCCATTGCATTTGTGGGAGGGACCGCGCTCAGGTTTTTAGAAAATCTCCCGCGTTTTTCAGAAGACTTGGATTTTTCACTCGTGCAAAGAGACGATTACAAGCCTGAGCGGTGGCTCAAGAAAGCTAAACGAGATCTCCAATTCGCAGGCCTGGATTGTTCCATTACCTGGAAGCAAAAAAAGACGCTCAACCTTGCCCGGGTTCGCATAGCCGGCCTGTTAAAAGATGCGGGACTGAGCGCCCATAAAAACCAAAATTTATCCATCAAACTTGAAATAGACATCATGCCCCCGAAAGGAGCGGATCTGAAACGCACGATGGTGACCAGATTCGTAACGATGGCTCTTTGTCATTACACACTTGAGTCGATGATGGCCGGCAAGGTTCATGCGCTGCTTACTCGTCCCTACCCTAAGGGTAGGGATTGGTACGACCTGATATGGTATCGTTCACACAGACCTCCGCTGACTCCCAAACAAAAACTCCTGCAAAACGCCCTCGATCAAACTTTAGGAAAAGGAAATTTAAAAGCAGCCCACTGGAGAAAACTTCTCAAGGAAAAGCTCGGAAGCCTGAAGATCGAGCAGTTGGCCAAGGACGTATATCCATTTTTGGAAAGGTCGGAAGAGCGCCACCTGTTGACCCGCGAGAACCTCGAAATGGTCCTATGAGCAAGATATTGAGACTCGATGCTGCCAAAGTGATTCGAACGAACACAATATCTTATGTGGTCAACAAGCATATTTCGATCTGATTCATAAAGCTTCTTACTCCAGCGGATATCCTGCGGCAGTCCATGCGTTCATGCCTCCGAGAAGGTGACGGATAGAGCAATACCCATGTTCGACCAGGCTTCGCCCAGCCACACAGGAACGACCTCCGCTGGCGCAGTATAGTACCACTCTGACATCCAGGTCCGAACCTATGAACTCTATCAATGCCTGGGTATCGTTATATGGAATAAATGATTTTTGGTTAGTCTATTGACTAAGTAGAAAATAGCAACGTTGTATAACGAAATGCAAGCAGTATCGATATCCGCAGAGTGGATCACTGTCTAAAATCCACTACCTTGCACATTTTCCTGAGTCTATCCAATAAAGGGCTGTGCCCTTCTGCCCTGCCAAGCAACCGCCGTGGAGACGAAAGATAGAGACGGTCACGCGCCCGACTCACTGCCACGTGCAACAACCTTCGTTCTTCTTCATCGTCCGGATTCAGCCTGTGAGGAACGACCCCAAGTGTCAGGTCTACTACGAACACCACGTTCCATTCCCTGCCTTTTGCAAAATGAAACGTTCCCAATGTTACCGAATCCCCATCCACCTGAGAAGAAACTCCACCCTGCCTGAGCCAGGCGGACAAGCTTTCTGCGGAATCGTGTCTAAGGGCCAGGTCCGCGACTCTCTGGATATCATCCCTGATGTCATCAGCTATCCTGCGTTCCGTCACAGTAAACCTGGGTTCCATGACCTGGTTCAAAAGCTCTTTGACCAGTTCGGAAGGAGACAATTGTTTCAGTTTGGCAAGATTCGTGCGGATCGTCCTAAACTCACCCAACGCTGCCATACGGGGTCTGGTGACTTTTTTTTCCACAGTGCCGATAGCCTCGTCAAACCCGATCCCTTTTGCATGCTCTGACGCCAAAAGTTCCCATGTCTTTGGCGCTCCTTTGATCACCTGCTCAAACAGGAACAACTGCGCGCTTTCGTCCTCGGGGTTGCTCATGGCATCGAGCAACAAAATCAACTGACGAACGTGAGGTCTTTGTTCGAACTTTTCCGACTTGGACTGCCAGTAATCTATTCCCATATGCTCCAGTTCCTCAGCTATGGGCGACTGCTGCCCTTCCCTGGCTAGAATCGCTACCTGGCCAGGGGTCACGTTCCCCTGGTCCACCAATCGCTTTATCTCCACACAGACCCTTTTTGCCTGCTGCAACTCGCTGTCGAAATACCACAGAGATGGTGGAACACCACGCATTCTCAATGAAAATTGCGCTGGTCCATCCCTGAAAACACCCACCAATCGCACGATTGATTGGCTGGAGCGAGCGTTGGCCATGAGTGTATGGCATGAGCAAGGCGAAAAGCGATTTGGAAAATCAACGAGTTGGAGAGGATCAGCACCTGCAAAGCGGAATATGGATTGTTCCGGATCACCCACAACTGTGACGGTGGTACCTAACGAAGACATGGCTTCGAGCAGACGAACCTGGAGACCTGTCGTGTCCTGGTATTCGTCTACAAGAATATGTTGCAGCACTGGCTTACAGACCGTTTTCAGTGATTCCAACGCCCACATCTGAAGGCTTGTAAATGACACAAGGCCCAGTCGTCTCATCATGGTATCAAACATTTTCCATACTTCGTTATTGTCAGCATCTGACCATGGTGGCTGTGCTTTGCCATTCCAACGCTCGCGTTCAAGACTGAGTTCGTCGAAAGAAATCCTGGTATCAGTCCATCCACTGCGTGCGATGAGTGCTGTAAACATCCTCCTTGCGTCAGCCTCATCCACTACCCTGACCCTACCCTTTATACCCAGAGATTCAGATGCATCGAGCACCAAACCCAAGCACAACTGGTGAATAGTTCCAACGAACAATCCCCGCGCCCGAAGACCCAACTCTTTGTCTATTCTTTGCAGCAGTTCGTCCCTTGCCGAGTTGGTATAGGTAATGACAGCCATGCGATTCGGGTCATAGCCTGACTTGATCAAAAACGCGATTCTACTCACCAACACACGGGTCTTTCCAGCTCCAGGTCCTGCAATTATCTGCAAATGCCTGTCAACCGGAGCGCAGATCACCTCTTGCTGTTCCCGCCTTCTTTCTTCAAAAGGATCTTCTTCACAGGAAAACAATTCGCCCTGGATCGATTCACATTTCATGATTGTCATACTCTGGCCCTATGCCCACACACGGCCCTGAACTCGCACACGGCACA
>CAYSLH010000122.1:1707-13710 GCA_964431605.1 uncultured Myxococcales bacterium | reverse complement strand
TTTCAGCCTCGGTGCCAGTCGTTGGAATAGACCTGCCGCAGTTATTTCGTCGTCATGATGTGCAAGCAGAAACATAGGGCGATGGTATTCTTCCAGTCTTTGGGAAAATGCTTCACCCTGTATATGGGCTTCCCTGGTCATAGCCTCCTCCATAATGTGATCGGCTCTCACATAGGTTGTACTGTCATTGTGGATTAAGCACAAGTCCCGGTGACAATTCTGTGACCTATACAAAGCTATTGTCTCTGTGATGGTTTCCTGCTTATCTTCGGATGCAGGGTGGGAATTTGAGAAATTTTGTTTTCATAGAAAAAGGAGAAATTGGTATGAGACGCATCTTATTGCCTGTAGTCACTGTTTGGATTTCGTTTGCCATGGCTGTTCCATTGGCCAATTCAAAAGAAAAAACAGAGTTCAAGGTCGGAAAAACGTACTTCGGGTTCAAGCTGCTCGAGGAAAAAAAGATACCGGAGATCAACGCCACGGGCTTGGTGTTCGAACATAAGCGCAGCGGGGCACGGCTTGTGAAGTTTGTGACTGACGACCCCAACAAGAGCTTTAGCATCGCCTTCAAAACTCCTCCCGAGGGTGATTACGGTATACCGCATATCTTGGAGCACTCGGTACTGAACGGCTCCAGGAAATTTCCTGTCAAGAGCCCTTTCGATGTTTTGGCAAAAGGTTCTTTGAATACGTTTCTAAATGCCATGACATCTTCGGATTTCACCATGTATCCGGTGGCCAGCACCAATACCAAGGATTTTTTCAATCTCATGGACGTTTACCTCGACGCCGTGTTCTATCCACGTATCTACAAAGAACCACGCGTGTTCAAGCAGGAGGGCTGGCACTACGAGTTGGACAAGCCGGACGGGGAATTGACATACAACGGTGTCGTGTACAACGAGATGAAAGGCGCGTACTCTTCTCCCGAAAGTGTCTTGGATTACCAGGTAAACAAAGCGCTTTTTCCTCAGACCCCATATGGTCTCGAATCAGGTGGGCTTCCCTCTGACATTCCCAAGCTCCAGCGTGAAAAACTACTGGCGTTCCACAAAAAGTACTATCATCCCTCGAATTCCTACATATCTCTGTGGGGTGATGGCAATACGTTGGATGAGCTGAAATTCATCAATGATAATTATTTAAATGGTTTCAAAAAGGCAAAGGTAGATTCAACCATTCCTTTACAAAAACCTTTCAAGGAAATGAAGAAGGTACGGGCCAGGTATCCTATCGCCAGTAAGGAAGACCCCAAGAACAAGACCTATCTTTGCCTGGCATGGGTAGCGGGTAGCGCCACTGACCCGGTGTTATCCATGTCCCTGGATGTGCTGAGTGATGTCTTGGTAAACCGCCCCTCTTCACCTGTGAGAAAGGCGCTGGAGAGGGCCAAAATAGGCAAGGATTCTTATGCTTATTATGACGCTACCAAGCAAGGGGTTTTTAGGATCACCGCCACCAACGCAAATGAAAGTGATATGGACAAGTTTAAAGAAGTCGTCTTCCATACGCTTGAAGACCTGGCAGAAAAAGGCCTGGATAAAAAACAGGTGGAAGGTGTCATCAATAAGTTGGAGTTTCGCCTGAGGGAAGCAGACTATGGAACTTTCCCCACCGGCTTAGTTTATACATATTTCGGGCTTCGCGGCTGGATGTTCGCAAACGATCCATTTTTGGGCGTAGCTTATGATGCACCTTTGGATGAAGTAAGAAAGGCGCTGAATTCGAACATGTTGGAGGATATGATCAAGAAGTACCTGTTGCGGAATCACCATGGAGTGTTGATCGATGTAGTTCCAAAGCCTGGCATGGAGGACGAAAACGCCAAGGCGCTGAAAAAGGAACTGGCGGCCATCAAAGCCAAGATGAAGCCGGATCAAATAAAAAAATTGGTTCAAGAAACAAAAGATCTCAAAGCATGGCAGGCTGCACCGGATAAGCCTGAAGACCTTGCCAAGATACCAATGCTTACTTTGAAGGATCTGGATACCAAGGAAAAGAAATATCCCGTAAATGAATTCCAATTTGCCGGTACGAAGGTGTTGCATTTCGATCATGCCACCAACGGTATCATATATGTACAGGTCATGTTCGACTCCAGCGTGGTACCCCAGGAGATGCTGCCATACCTTGGCGTCCTGGCTGGAGTACTGGGTGAAATGGATACGGAAAACTTTACCTATGGGCAGCTTGACACCCAGATGAGCATCTACACTGGTGGCATGGATTTTAGTCCGGATGTGTTTACCAATGTCAAAAAGCCGAATGAATATTTTCCGAAGTTCATCGTGACTGGCAAAGCTCTTGTTCCAAAAGTCGGCAAGTTGATGGAATTGGCCGAAGAGACCATTTTGAGGACTCGTTTGGGGGATAAAAAAAGACTCAAGGATGTATTGAATAAACTCAATGCCAGATACCAAGGTTATGCCCGTTCGGCAGGAATCTCGCTGGCTTCTACTCGACTCATGTCTTACCTTACACCTTCGGGCGCTTACTCAGAGTTGCTCAACGGACTGTCGTTCGTCCAATTCATGTCCGGTCTCGTAAAGAATTTTGACGAGAACTCAGATAATCTTATCGCAGATTTACAGTTTCTTTCTTCCATACTATTCAGAAGGAATAACATGATCGTTGGGGTGACATGTTCAAAAGATGATCTTCCGGTCCTGAAAGACCCATTGGCTAAGTTTGTCGAATCCATGGGGAATAAGAATCTGGCCTCGCAGAAATACGAGTTCAATACCACGAGCAAGAACGAAGGCTTGGTGGCTGCAAGCAAGGTTCAGTATGTGGTAGAAGGCGCGGACCTATCCAAGCTTGGCTACAAGTATTCAGGCAAAATGGATGTGCTTGGAAGAATTTTAAGCCGTGACTTCTTGACGGAAAAGATTCGGGTGCAAGGAGGAGCTTATGGAGCATGGGCGAGCTTTGGAAGAACGGGCTATGCTTATTTAGGCTCCTATCGTGATCCCCACCTGAACAAGACCCTTCAAACCTACTCGAAAATCGTGGATTATCTCAAGGGGTTCGATGCCGATGCAAGGTCCATGACCAGGTATATTATCGGCGTAATAGGATCGAGAGACAAACCCACTTCTCCTGCGGCCATGGGACGACGAGCCATAACCTATTTTCTACGGCGAATTTCATCTGATGATCTTCAAAAGGAGCGAACGGAGATACTGTCTACAAGCAAGACGGACATACAGCATATGGCGCCCATGCTCGATGCTCTTTTGAAGAATTCATCCATCTGTGTCTATGGAAATGAGAAGAAGCTCAAAGAAAACAAAAAACTTTTCAAAAGCCTCGTGAACGTAATCAACTGATTTTTTATTACTCCTCAGCCTGAACAAAATATTTTAACAGTGTATACCCCCTTGCCTACCTGTGGGTCAGAGTGGTTGGAGAGAGAAACAACAACCCAATGGAGGTAGAGATGAGAAAACTGTCAATTACTGCTGTGGCTATTTTGTCCCTGGTCGCTACGACCGCTTTTGCAAGGGGAGGACATGGGAGAAGAGGGTTTGGTGGGCCCGGACCCAACCCTGTTTTGGCTCACGCCATGTTGAAGGACGCGGGGCTTTCCTCTGCCCAACTCGCGAAGATCGATAAATTACACGATGAGGCACAGCGCAAGATCATCGATCTCAGACACGATCTTCAACTCGCCAGGCTCGGCATGAGAAAGCTGATGACCAATTATAAAGTCGACAGGTCTGAGGTGTTTGCCCAAATGGAAAAGATCGATGCGATAAAGCTGAAACTCAAAAAGGTACATGTGAGCCTGAGGCTGGACGTACGGGGAATCATGATACAACAGCAATGGGAGAAGGTCCGGTTGATGCACGCTAAAATGAAAGCAGGACGGCGTGGCATGATGGGTATGGGGCGAGGAGGCCATGGATGTGGCGGTATGGGTATGGGTGGCGGTATGGGTCCTGGTGGCGGTATGGGTCCTGGTGGCGGTATGGGTCCTGGTGGCGGTATGGGATTCGACGGTCCCGACTTCTAAGAATCCCTATCATAACTTATTTCGAGTATCTGCACTTCCATTATACCCTTGGGCCTTTTCACCGTAACCCAGTCATCTTTTTGCTTTCCCAACAATGCCTTGGCTAAAGGCGCTTGTGATGAAATGAAGCCCTTGGATGAATCCGACTCGTCAGGGCCCACGATTCGATAGGTCGATCGTTTTCCTTCCTCGTCCTCTATGGTGACCCAGGCACCGAAATAGACCTTGTCTCCTTCAGTCCTCGGATTGACGATCGTAAGCTCATCGAGAAGTTTGGACAGGTGCCTTACTCTGGCGTCTATTTCACGAAGGCGTTTTTTCCCATAGATATATTCGGCGTTTTCAGACCGATCCCCCTCTGCCGCTGCGGCAGATACCATGGCTGTTACCTTGGGACGTTCTTTTTTCCAGAGAAAGTCCAGTTCTTCTTCGAGTTTTTTATACCCTTCAGGTGTGATGTGACGTGCCATGATCTGTATTAGCTCCCTCGTGAGTTTTCATGAGTTTCAATGAAAGCCAAGTAATGGTGAGATGGGGGTATTGATGAAATGTATCATGGTTCGCTGCAGTTTGTGCCACCTAGGTCTGTATGGCCGGTTATGGTAAGTTCATAATCATCGCAAATGTTTCCCGATTTGAAAGTTACAACGATATAAACATCCCTGTCGTCGTCACCTCCATCTGGAAATCCGGCAATACAACCTTCTTCCCATCGCACGTATACCTGTTCCATTGTGTTTCCTGACTGAGTTGAAGTGTCAGCAGCGCTGGTGCAGTTGTCACAGTAGATTGCAAGATCGTAGTCAGTTCCGTTTGGTATTACCAACTGTGCCATGGCGCTGAGATCCCGGCACTTGGTCATACTGGTATATGTTTCTAGTACATGTATCTTGTAGGTGTGTCCTCCATGACCGTTTTGAGTTATGGTGTCGGAACCTTCATCTCCTGACACTGCTGCCAGCTCAAGAGCGTTGGCACAGTCGGGGGATGCAGCCAGAGAGAATTCGCACCCGGTGTTTGCCTGGTTGTCTTCATCGCACCATCCATCGTCACAAGACGAAATTTCACAAACACCCGAGTCGCAAGATGGTGAGCCGTGTTGTGTGCTGCAAGAAGTCGTGCAATCGCCGCAGTGTTGGATGTCCGTGCTGGAGTCTGTCTCGCAATCAGATGGATCTCCGTCACAGTCCATCATGGGTAGTGTACAAATGCGTTTGCATGTGCCTTCGTCGCATTCGCTGTTTTCATCACAAGCGTTGGTGCAACTTCCGCAATGTTGTAAATCAGAACTCGTATCCGTCTCACAGTCCGCAGGTTGTCCATCGCAATCATTCCACCCGGTATCACATGTGTAATTGCATGTTCCGTTGAGACACTCCAGATTCGCATGGAGGCCAACCGTACATGGGTTGCCGCAACCACCACAGTGATCCGGATCCGAATAAGTATTGACCTCGCAACCGTTGCTCCAATCACCATCACAGTTTCCCCACGGCAGTGAGCAGGCGCAAAGTCCTCCGTGACAGGAAGCGTTGTTACCACAGGAGTTGTCACAGCTTCCACAGTTGTTTGGATCGGACATAGTATTGACGCAGCTGCTGCCACAGCACTCCTCGGGATAGCTGCAATCGGGACCGGTTCCCCCACAGGTACAGGTCCCATTTACACAGTTTTCTCCTTCATCACAGTTTATGTCACCGCATGGATCACCGGTGCATCTTCCGTTTTCACACGCTATCTCACACTCTTCGCTAAACGGTGGATACTCGCAGGTTCCTGCTGAACATACTCCTTCGGCAGGATAATAGGTCCTGGTCAGACCGTTGCATGTGTCTGGCGGCGGATCTTGGCAAACCATGGGTTGTCCGTGGCAAGCTCCCGACTGACAAGTGTCACCAGTAGTGCAAGGATCCTGGTCTGAGCAGCCGCTGGAACCCTCGCTCCAAACCGGCAGGCCCTGGGCTTCGTCAAAAAGACAAGTATATATTGTGCCGCAACAATCACTGATCTGGCACTGGTTGTTCAAGGTGCATGGCTGGTCCGGGCAACATCTGCAAGCAGCACACTCCACATCGGTACATTCATCGTCAATGCATACCTGGCCAGGTCCACACGGTTGAGCGCAGTCTTCGGCATAACACTGTCCTCCTGCACATAGTTCACCATCTGAACAATCGATACCGACACATAGGCGGTCCGTACACTTACCGTCCAGGCATAGCTCGTAAGGTCCACATGCTTGATTATCGCAATCCATGGGATAGCAACGCCTGTCTGAACCGCAGACTTGGTTGTCGGGACACTGGACATGGGTACAACCTTCGGAAACACACTGCTCGTCCACGCAGACTTCGCCGACGCCGCATCTGGTGAACTGGCAATCGGCGGCTACGCACTCTCCGTCTGCACATTGTTGTCCAGGGGGGCAGGTGACTCCAACGCAGAGGATGTTGGTGCACTGGTAGTCTCCGTTTGTCTCTACGCAAACTTCATCTTCTTCACAGACGGTCAGACCACATACTGTGTCGAAGCATTCTCCCCTTGCGCAGCGTTCGCGTCCTTCGCATTGTACGTCGACGCAATCGGCAGAGACACAAACCCCATCTTGGCAGACCTCGCCATATGGAGAGCAGACCACGTCATCACAGGAAGACGGGTAGCAAAAGCCGTTGGCACATCGGTAACCATCCTGACACTGGACATCCACGCAGGATTTGCGTACACAGACTCCATCCACACAAACCTCGCCTTCTCCAAAACATCCTTCTTGATCGCAATCTGTAGGATAACAATAACCACCCGCGCAAGCTTGACCCTGCGGACAATCTACTCCAACGCAAGAGCGTTCCATGCACTTATCAGACACGCAGACCATTCCATAACCTGGACAGTCCTGTTCCTCGCAATCCGTGGGATAACAGACTCCCGCAGCACATTCCTGCCCGGATGGGCAATCTATACCAACGCACGAAGCAGGCTGGCAATCTTCGTCGATACATACCTCACCGACTCCCGGGCAGGTGCGCCACTGGCAATCTTGGGGAAAGCAATTACCGCCTGCACAAACTTCATTGTCCGAGCACTTGACGTCGATGCAGGCTACGTCTACGCACTCTCCCTCCATGCACACGAAGTTTTCCGGGCATGCCTTGTCTGGGCAATCCCTTGGCATGCACTGGTCTCCAACCATGGAGCCGTTGGGGCAAGGATCAGATTCGCCCCCGTGGCAGCCTGGAATTGTCAACGCCATAAACAAAACACAGGATAAAAACGATTTCATGCAATCACCACCTTTTTCGATAATGACGTATTCTAGCACATTACACCCGTTGTGGGATAATATTGACTCGGTAAGGAGAGATAATACGTGGCAGGTTTGATGTACGCTATCGGTACGTTGTTATTTGTGTCAACACTAGGAGTGGCACCTGGTACCGTTCATTATTACAGGCATGATGGACGATTGGTGTCTCCCCTTTTGCAGTACACGGATGGGCGATGGACTTTGAGTAGTGTAGGACACCCGGAAAGTCCAAAGATCGTACTCTCTGACAGGTTGTTGGTGTGGTTCGAACCAGGAGTAGTGGTGGAATCACAAGTCTTGAATCCACTTTCGCTGAAAAAGATTATTATTATCCATTCAGATGCGGACATATGGCTGTTGCAGGCCAAGGGCCCCCTGGATGCCCTTGAAGCTTGTGCCCAACTTGTGGAAAGGGGCTTGGCACGCTGGGCAGTACCTGATTACTTGATCCAGGCCGACTTGTCGCATATTCCGGATGATCCCCTATATCCTGACCAGTGGCACTTGGGGGGGCATGACGGTCAGCATATCCATGCTGAAGGCGCATGGGATATTACCATCGGGGATCCCAGGGTCGTAATCGCCATTTTGGATACGGGGGTCGATATGTCTCATCCTGACCTGGACCGTGACAGAATGGTGCCTGGATACGATGCCGTGCATGATGACGATGACCCCTCACCCAGTTCAAAGGCAATAGATCACCATGGAACCGCATGTGCCGGCTTGGCTGCGGCCACCATGGATAATGCCATAGGAGTATGCGGGGTATGCCCTGGATGTTCGTGGATGGCCATCAGGATTTTCGACGATGGTGGATACATGGCCCTTTCAGCTCTTTCCAGGGGAATGGTTTGGGCCGTGGACCATGGCGCATGGATTCTATCCAACTCGTGGGTCGTTAGTCAGAGCCTGATCGATTCCGGAGTTGACATAGAACCGGTTAGAGAGGCGATTCGGTATGCTGTCGGTAAAGGGCGCGATGGTAAGGGGTGTTTGGTGTTGTTCGCCGCTGGCAATGGTGATTCGGAACTCAATGCCGAGCCGGTGGGAAAGGATGAACTCCAGTCCATGGACGAGGTCATGACTGTGGGAGGCTGCGACCAGAACGGAGTCGTTGCCAAGTATTCCAATTACGGGCCTTCTGTATCCGTAGTGGCTCCAACCTGGAGCGGATACCCGGAGGATCCATATATTACCACCACAGACACATCCGGAGATGAAGGAACAAATAGAGGCGGGATACACTATCATACAGACCCAGGCGGACAGGATATAGCCACAAGCCGTCCAGAGCCGGACGTGCAGGGGGACTACACGGCATATTTTTCCGGCACATCTGCTTCCTGCCCCATCGCTGCAGGATTGGCAGGGTTGGTACTTTCGGCCTCAACAGGGCTTGGATGGCAGCAGGTGCGAAAAATCGTGGAGGATACCGCGGACAAAGTGGGTCGAGACGCTCAATTGCCCAGGCTGGCGGCAGACTATGACCAGGACGGGATCGATCCGCACTATGGCCATGGAAGGATCAATGCTTTGGCCGCAGTAGCAAGGGCTAAGTATGGTGAGTCCCAAGCTGATGGTGCATCTTGCTGGCTCGACGGTAATTGTACAAATTCCTGTTTGCATCGAGCAGGGGAGAGTCAGGAGGGAGTGTGTGTAACACTGTGCACAAATGATGGACTATGCGGGCAGGGGCGGGAATGTTTGGACGGAGTGTGTGTCGAAAGGATCGCGAGGGAAATAGAGGGGGGATGCGGTTGCCGTCACCAGGAAGGACGATTTGGACTTTTTTTCGTAATGTTGCTGTATTCGGTACTCTATTTGTTCCGTAAACGAATGTTGCGCTTTTAGCCGAATCAATTTGGTGCTAGTATCCCACCATGGCTATTTTGACAAAAGAAAAAGCAATAGAGTTTTCTTCCATTGAAGAGTTCCTGGAACATTACGAATCTCATATTTCCAAGGGTGGTTTTTACTTGGATTCGCAAGAGGAATGGGAACTGAGAAAGGAATACCGGTTTTCCATCGTCATCATAAACGAGCCTAGACGGGTTCATGTACGAGCCCAAGTGGTTTTCTGCGGAGGAGGCAAGGTGGGCCTGGAGATGGCGAAGGAACATGCCGATCACGATGTCGTGCGCACGTTTGCCAAGAACCTGGGCAAGGCACTATCTTCGAACGGAGCGGCCAAGGGCCCTGTGACCAGTCCAAAGCTGAAGGACGACGGGACTATCCTCTATGACACCTTGCAGGACTTTATCCAGGACTATGACGCCAATCTGGCGGAAGGGACCTTGTATGCAGAATCGGTCCGGGCATGGCCCAAGGGCAGGCAGATGGTTTTTTTGGTTCGTGTTCGCGGAAATGATGACGTGGATATGCCTCTGAGTGCCACGGTAATCTCTGTCGACCGTGGGTTGGTGGGCCTTCGCTTAGAATTGGACGAATCTCTACGTAATGGCTTGGCATCGTTGGTAGAGGTTCTCAGGGATGTTCAGGATGAGGAATTGGACGAGAAGGATGTCGCAGTCGACAATAGCCCTAAGAATGATCTCATCAGCCGGGGCCTTGTTTATTCCACTAGGGACGCAGCTGAGTTCGTTCCTTTGGAGATTTTTCCCATACGACCGGATGTGAAACCTCAGACGACTTTGTTTGGACTCATCGCTTCGATCGTGGAAGCGAAACGTCCTGTTCGTCTGGAGTTGGTGAGTAATCAAATCGCCATGTCTTTCAGGTTCAAGTCTGATGGAACCCTGGTGGATTTTACCGGTCCCAACTCGGAACTGGATCTGTTGAGGCGATTGGTCAAGGCTTCCTTTCTCGATAAGGCACAATCCGACGAGATTGCAAATATACTCAATCCTGGGAAAACGGTCGTGGAGCATTTGACCGAAAAAAAAGTCGTCTCCAGAAAACAACTAATGCTGGTCTTAGGGGCGCAAGCCGTCGACGCTCTCGAATCCATAAGAGCCGCAGGCCAGGTACCGTTCCGAATTTTTACACAGGATGATATCTGGGAAGAAGGCCTGGAGTTCGGAGCCTTCGTGGTGAATTGGTTGGACAGGGCGCTAAGGACTCTGGAAGTGGACACAATCAAGGAAATGCTGGCTGATTTCAAAGGCCGATCCATGAAGCTCAGGACTGATTCGAGGGATTTTGTCGATTCGTTGTCCATGGATTCACAGAGCCTGAAGTTTTTAACTACATTGGATGAAACCAAGTCAATACCTGCCATCGTGGCGTCATTTCCCAAGAATCAGCGGAACAAGCTATTTCGTGTCGCTTTGATTTTGAGGACGTTACGGCTGGTGGATTTGCTGAAACCTGCGGTGGATTCCAATAGGGTAAGAAACGAGATAGAACAACTTCGCCAAGAAGTGGAAAAAATTCAGAAGGCCGACAAGTTCGTCCAGGCTGGCGTTCATTGGTCTGCCCACAGGAACATGTACGCCAAGGCCATGATGGACTTACAACGAAAGTACGGAAGGGCAAGTCCCCTCAGTCAAAAAAGCCAGGAGGCTGCAGCTCTTTGTCGAAAGCGCATCGAGATTGCCAGGATTGCAAACGAGTACTTGGCAGACGCCAATCAGCGCCAGGCATATCGACAGGACGTGGTGTCTGATGGGTTACGGGAAGATGCAGCTTTGATGCTGTTCAGAAAAGGCCAAGCCCAGATCTCGGATGATAATGCAAGGGGAGCCCTGGAGTTTTTAGAAATGGCCGTGGAGTTGGCGCCGGACAATACCGAGTATCGGGAAAAACTATTGAAGGTAAAGACCCATCTAAAGCTTGGAAAAAAATAGTTCTATTTCCCCAAGGCCCTGTCGATGATTTTTTCAAAGTCTTCAGTTGCTCTGGCTCCCGAAATTTTTTTACCGTTTACAAAAGTGGTGGGAGTTCCGTTGATGCCAAATTCCTTTGCCGTCTCCAGATCTTTTTTTATTGAACTGGAATAAGCATGGCTATCCATGTCTTCTTTGAATCGACGCATATCCAATCCCAACTCCTTTGCATAACTTTCCAGGTCCCGCCTACTCAAGTTTTTTCTGTTTTCAAAGAGTATATCATACATTTGCCAGAATTTTCCCTGGGCTCCGGCCGCCATGGCAGCTTCGGCGGCAGGCATGGAGTTTTTGTGAAAAGACAATGGCAGATTTTTGAACACTATTCGAACATCAGTGCCATACGTGTCGAGGATTTTCTTCATGGTTTGGGAATGTCGTGCGCAATAAGGGCATTGAAAATCAGAAAACACAATGATCTCGACCTTGGCATTACGTCCTCCGATCCAGTATGAGTTGTCTGCTGGAATACTGTAGATTCTGCTGGGATTATTTTCGGCTTGCATAGGCTTGGGCTTAGATCTTTTGATTTTGCGCTCTGTCAAACCACAGGCCACTAGGCGATCATAAAGTGGATCACCAGAACCACCGACTGCTTTTACCCTTGGAAGAAGTTCTTCAATAAGGGATTTGAAACTGGAAAGAGGCTGAGCCCCACGCAGCTCTCGGCCGTTTATGAAAAAAATTGGTGTACCCCTTACGCCGAAAGTGTCGGCCAGGTTCATGTCGTCTTTTATGATTTTTTCGAGTTGCGGATCTTTGAAATCCCGTGTGAACTTTTTCATATCGAGGCCCAACCCGGAGGCCATTCCAAAGAGGTGATCTTCGTCCAG
>CAYSLH010000122.1:0-1607 GCA_964431605.1 uncultured Myxococcales bacterium | reverse complement strand
ACGGGATCGCGTTGGTAAACTGGTATGTTATAGATTGGATCGTCACCCTGTTGACAGGCGGGCGGATACTGCTGGTCAACCGAGACGGGCCTTTCGGCTGGTTGGGGTTGTTTTTCAACTTGTACCTTTTGGGTAGCGGAACAAGCCGGAGTAATGATGAAACCAAGAAGTAAAAGGGCAACCAAGATGAGCCTTGAAAAAACAGGAAGCCTTACAGAAATTTTGTTCATGGATCAGATCCTTTCAGTCTCTTTAGGATTTTTGTCTTTGAAGTACTACTGCAAAAGGCACAGCAGTACCAGCATCTGGACAGGATTATTTCACTGACACGAGCCTTCGTCTGTTGGATTCAAGATACATGCCTTAACAGAGGACTCGATCATGCAGCAGGACCATCCCGGAGGACAGACATATTCATTTTCGTCGCAATTGGTCACGGTGCAAACAGAATATCTATCTTCGGTTCCAAGCACAGGAACACTCAAACACTCACGGCCTTCGGCACAGTCTGTGTCATCAGAGCACAGCCTGCCAACTCCGTTGGTCATGAAATCAGGTGAACCGCAAAAAGTATTGACCTTATTCTGGTTACTATCAAACGGTCCAAATCCTACCATGCACACAGAACCTTTCCCGCAGTCAAAATCGCTCTCACAATAATGAGTGCAATAAAGATGGTTCTGATCTTTTCCTAAGGAAAAATCAACACATTGCAAGTGGCCCGGAGTCTTGGAACATCCATTGTCAGAAGATTCCCCGACTTTAGTACATGTTACGGGAGGAACAGGAAAATCAACGAGATAGCAAACTCCGTTATCTTCGTTGCAAGCAGCACCTGCCTGATCGCATTCATCGTCATGTTTGCATGTCTTTGGCCTACATTCCATCCATCTTTCGTCGCATGTCAAGATCGAAGGACACTGACCGGTGTTTTCGTCGCAAGCAAGCTGCTCACACAGTCCCAAGTCTGTGTTGCACGTCGCAAGGTTGTTGCAATCGTCGTCGGATTTGCAAAGAGATGGCTGGCAGACTTTTGCACCGACGCATACGCTCGAACTGGTACAATCTCTATCGGTATCACAGGCATAACCGCAAAATCCATTATCACCACAAAGCAGTCCTGCCTGGCAGTCATCGTCATTTTCACATGGATACCTTTCCCAACCCCAGTCATCTCCAAAGAACCCTTTGCATCCGGATAACCCCAGCACAATGAGCAACGTCGTCGTCGATACGAGTATTCTTATGTGGCTCATCTCACCACCTACCTGTAAACCCAAACACAACACCACCGTCGCTGTCACCAAGGGCAGATACCGTTGGCACTGCCACCAACTCATCGTCGGACGGTGCCACTATCCACAGTACGACTCCCGCCACCATCAAGGCTCCTCCTGCGATAAAACCCACACCAGCCCATCCAGCAGCGTTTTCGCTGGCCTTCATGGCATCGAGGCGTGTATATTGGCCCTCGTTTTCGTCCTGGTAGACCTTGGCCTTATTGGCGGCAACTACCGCTGATATGGCCCCCATGGCACTCAGTCCCAATCCTGACCAGAAAGTAATGTGCCCCCACATCTTGAGTTTGTTAGATGGCCTGGCCGGAG
>CAYSLH010000121.1:0-13736 GCA_964431605.1 uncultured Myxococcales bacterium | reverse complement strand
GGAAGTTCAAAAGCCAATTCAAATTTCAACCCTCCATCCCTGTACGTGATTTCATGAACGTTCCACCTGCCCCCCGGCTGCCAACTTTCACCGACCGGTTTGACCCCTTCCATGACCAAGGGAGCACGAAGTCTCATGTCCACTATGTGTGCGGGAGAACCATCATGCATGACCTTTGGTCCCGGGTGTTTTCCATTCACCTGAACAATCTTTTGTCCAGTTGACGAATTCGATGCTAAAGCCGATGTATCTTTTTTGTCCTTACGGGCATCCTTGCGACAGCTCACACCCATTGCACTGAACACTACAAGCGACAAAAGCACGGCTAACAATCTCATCATTGACTCCCTTTTTTGTGTGGATTTCGAAGCAGGTTTTTGTGGTGAACCAGTCTTCGTACAGTCCAAACGATCATCACGAGCGCCAGCAGCAGCATGGTAAAAACCATCGCATCGAACCACCACGGCACTACCCAGAATCCCTCAAATCCACCCAGGATCACGAACCCGATCCTAAGCCCAAACGCGGCCAGTACCAGGCCGACTCCAATCCACAACAGCAGCCATGTCTCTCGCCTCTCGTCAGGACTCAGCAACTCATCCATATCGAACTTTATATCGGTGGAAGAATCATAATGTTCATATACCAAAGCATCCGACTCTTGCCTCTGGAAAGGCTCCAGCTGACCACCGCAAGCCGGACACGTGGACCTGGAAGAAGCCCAATGATTCGATGGAAATACCTCCATGCAACGAGAGCATCTTTTGTCCATATGGACTTTACCTCCAAAGTCTTCAGTCACACGCAATAGTAATCAGTGTTCCACCAGGTTGTGCAAACGTTCGTCCATCTCCCCGATGAGTTTCCTGGCCACCGTATCGGAAATATGACCATCTACCAACGCTCGTTTCAACGCGTCCTTCCTGAGTTGGATCACCTGCCGGGTCAATTCTATCTCACGCTCCCTTTTTATACGCTCCTCTATCTCCTCGGCATCGGGCCTCTTGGTCTCCAACTCGTCCAATTCCTTTGTCAGCTGGGAATGTACGGTATCATATACATCCTGGTCCACGGTTCCATTTGCTTTTCGCTGGTCCAGGTATCTCAAAGCATCCTGAACGGAACGATACTTTCCTCGGTATTCTTCCAAGGCCAACACGCCGGACCTGTCTGTTATCAAACCAAACCAACCCAGGAGTTTCCGCATGGAAAGCCCCTGGACCATGATAGTCAACACGCAGACTCCGAACACCAGGTCAACCACCAACTCTCGATGGGGCCATGTTCTGGGCAAGGATAAAGCAAGGACCATCGCGATGCCCCCCCTAAGCCCGCCCCAGGAAATAGCAACCAACCTGCCCCACCTCATCCTGCCTTCCCTCCGCTCCAGCCACGGAACCGTCCCCCCTACGAGGATACTCCTGGCCAGGAGCAAAGCCAACCACAGCAGCAGGATCGGCAACCACCTGCCAGCCAATCGCTCTATGTGGATTTCCAACCCTACGAGAAGAAAGATGATCGAATTGGCTAAAAAGGCGGCATACTCCCAAAAGGTGACCACGGCTATACGTGTGGTGGGAGACATACCGTATTTTGCTCCGAAGTTACCTGTGAGCATTCCGGCCACCAGACAAGCTATGACACCAGAGGCATGGGCCTTGTCAGCCAACAGGAACGAACCATACGCAGCCACCGTAGTAAGGGTTATTTCGATGAGATGATCATCGATCTGGGTAGTCAACCAAGACAAGCCAAAACCAACCAATCCCCCAATGAGTAATGCACCAAGGATTTCCCATCCCAAAAACTGAACGACAAACCCAGCGGACAAATCCGTGTAATATGGATGCAAACCCAGCGCTACCAATACCATGGAAAAGGCCACCACGGCCACGCCATCATTCAGGAGGCTCTCTCCCTCCATCAAAACAACGAGTCGCCTTGGCACTCCCATCTCCCTGAACAGGGATATCACAGCCACTGGATCCGTTGCACTAAGCATGGCGGCGATGAGAAGAGCCACTGTAAACGAGAGAGGTAATCCCAACAGGGAGAAAATTCCGAAAAACATCCCTCCCGCTATAATCAAGCCCACGATTAATCCAGGTGCGGCAAGGGTTAAGATAGATTTCCAACTATCCCTGAAATCATGCAAGTCGAAATGAAAAGCGGCCTCGTAAATAAGGACGGGGAGTAAGACCAGGAACAACAGGTCCGGGCTAAGATGCAACCCGATGTCAAAAGACGCAGGCATCAGCCTGTCGCTGAGTAAAGACATGGCCATCCCGGTTGCCACCAAGGCCACAGTGTATGGAAACTGCCATTTTCTTGCGACCATGGCCACGAGGCTCGCCATTATCAACAGTAAAATGAAAGCCATGGATGCACTCAAGGCCCATACCTCCTTAGTATCGACCACAGTACGCTATTTCCAGTAACCAACCAAGTCAAGGCACTAAACACTAAAATCTTTCAACCGCCGGAACACGGATTTCGCAGCAAAACCACGACAGTCTCTCTTCCTGACAGATTGAATTTCGTAATCGTAGAGCAACGACTTCGACATCGACACAAAAATGACAGCCGAGGATGGAAATCCTGAAAGGCATAGAGATAATTGGAATGAACTCTTCTCTATGCTAATCTCCCTTGCGTAATGGCTTATCGCTGGACATTCAATTTGGTATCCATTGTGGCCCTTTGCGTGGAGATCGCCGGATGTGGAGCATTCGCTGACGCTGCTTCACACGATGGTGGTCAAAATGGCTCTTCCACAAGGTTGCTGTTTGACAAGACGCCATATGTTTTACAAGGGCAACGCAAGGACTTTAAAATTTCATTTGCCGAACCGCCTGTATGGTCCGGGATGGATGGAGGCAGGGGATTTTTGACTGTCTTCAGATTTGTGGATGAAGACACTGGTAACGTGCTGTCCGATATTCAGTTTATCGCGGAATACGACAGTGACAACACAATCGTCTCGACAGTTCAGGCTTCATCGGATGCAGATACGCAAATCAGAAGAACGCTGGAAATAGAGGTTGCATACGAAAAAACCGGTCAACACCAGTTACACTATAAAGGGACTGGAGCCTTCTGGGTTTTACCCAAGACAGGCGCTCAAGACATGGATGGAAACGATGGGAACGATGCAGACGGGGGCACGGAATGAAGCGCCTGTTTACATCCGCCATCGCAGGTTTCGTACTTTTTCTATTATCTATCCCCGCAGCTGGACAAGAGGCGTTTCCGGGTCAAAATGAATTGGCAAAAGGGTTATCTTGTTACTCCGAACTGGAACTTCAGCAAGCATTGAGCCATTTAGAAAAAGCTCTGGGATTGCTATCGCCCGGCAAGGATCCTAATTACATGCAGCATGTAAAAACCGCCAAGTGGATCATGGTACTGATTCATATTGCAGAGGATAATCTGCAGGCAGCCGAAAAAGAATTGACATCGTTACTCATGATCGATCCTGCATTTGAACTGCCACCGGGAGACCAGCCTCCAAAAGTCATGTATGTCTTTCGCCAGGCAAAAGAAAAGATGAAAACGCAAAATAAATCATCTTCCCGAATCGCAGATAAACCACATTCTGTCTCAAAGCAAAAAAAATCGTCTTCCCGGAAAGCTTTCGTAATCGTTTCTAATTGGAAACTTGGGATGACGGGCTCCGTAGTGTTGCTCTTTGGCAATGATGCCAAGGCAGCATCGAGTGGACCAGGTATGTCCTTACTTTTCGGCTATAGGATTGCACCAAGGATTAGCGCCATAGCAAGATTCGAATATTCTTACCACACGACGAATTACGAAGGTGTTGCCTTACAAACCGCTGCCATGCAATTGGGAGCCGAGATTTGTCTGCTCGCACAACCACTGGTTGTCACCACGGGCTTGGACATGGGCGCCCTGGGTATGGGTACCGCTGACAGGTATGACCATTGGGCTTTCGCCCTGTCCGGCTCTTTGAATCTCGCCTGGCCACCTGAAGGCGCTTGGGCGGTGTTGATAAAACTGAGTCCTTCCGTAGTATTTACCGCATCGAACGCTTCTTTCTATCTTCCCGTGTCAGCAGGCGCAGAGGTTCGGTGGTAATGGCGAACAACATAGAGATCCATGCGGTGCTACTCCACGGCCAAGATGGTAAGACGGAAAGCATTATCCTGCATGGACCTGTCATTCAGATAGGCCGTGGCGCCGGTAACGACGTCGAGTTCCGGGACAATCGAGTGTCATCCATTCATGGAAGAATCTTTCTCGACGGTCACGACCTTGTGTACCAGGACTTGGGCAGCACCAACGGCTCTGCTCTCATTAGAGAAGGGCGAGGCCATAAAATCAGCCAGGATGGCAAAGGCAGTATTAACCTGGAAGAAGGAGACGAGATAAAACTTGGTGACGCTGAACGTCCTTCGTCAATTTTTTTCAAAAAAATCATAAGGTCATTTTCTCAATCCGGCGAAGTTACCATAATCGCCAAACGAGCGTTAGGTGAACTCGAGGGCATCCCACCGGCAGACGCTTTCAGGAAACTTTTGAAGTTACTGGCGAGTTTGAGGACCGAGGACAGTTTATTATCTCTGACCAGGCAGGTGCTGGAGTTTTGCCTACAAACCATATCAGGTTCATGTAGCGCCGAATGCTTCATGAGAACTTCAGAGGGCGCGTACGAGTGTACCTTTTCCTCCACGACTGGAGGCGGATCCAACACGGGTAAACTTCCATCTTCTGCCCTGATGCAACGAATATCGTCCACTAAAGAGTCACTTCTGGTCGACGATTTGAAAACAGCATCCAGCCCCTCATTATCCATGCAGGCTATGACGGAAAGGTCTCTCCTCCTAGCTCCTTTGATAATAGACGGAGTAGTGGTCGGAGCTTTGCAGATAGGCTCCGAAGATGGCAATCGCTTCAACGCTCAGGATCTGGATCTTCTCTCCGTACTTGCTCAACAGCTTTCATCGGTTCTGGAAGGAAGCCGAGAGATTAGGCGACTGAAAGAGACACAAAAAAGCCTGAAAGGTCAGTGTGATTACCTCAAGAACAAGCTTGGTCAACGTCCTGCCATGGATGAAATGATCGGAAAATCCGCTGCCATGACCAAGGTCAAAAACCAGATTAGAGCGGTGGCTCCATCAAAGACCATGGTGTTGATACAGGGGGAGACAGGTTCCGGGAAAGAATTGGTAGCCAGAGCACTACATGAAAACAGCCCAAGGGCGGACAAGACATTTGCCGCTGTCAATTGTTGCGCGTTGTCTCCAGGTCTTTTGGAGAGCGAACTTTTTGGCCATGTAAAAGGCGCTTTCACTGGGGCCCACAGGAGCAGGAAGGGTCTGTTCGAAGTAGCACACGGAGGGACTCTTTTCCTGGACGAAATTGGTGATATGCCACAGTCTCTGCAACCCAAACTGTTAAGAGTCCTGGAACAAGGGAGTATCACACCTGTGGGCAGCGGACGTGAAAAAAAAATCGATGTCCGTGTCATAACCGCGACCCATCGCGATCTGGAAGAAGAGGTCAAGAGAGGCAATTTCAGACAAGACCTGCTCTTTAGACTGAATGTATTCAAAATCGAAATTCCACCCCTGCGTAACAGAACCGAAGACATACTCCCGTTGGCGAACCACTTCATGCGAATTTTCACCGTTGAGCACGCTAAACAAAATATCCACTTGTCCCCGCAAGCTTCGTCTTGCTTACAGTCATACGCATGGCCGGGAAACGTTCGAGAATTAAAAAATGAAATGGAACGAGCCGTTTTACTTACTCCTCACGGCAAACAAATCACGCCAGAGAATCTCTCCGAACGAGTCAGGCAAAGTCAAGCCAAATCATCCATCAATGAAAACGGGACCCTCAAGGAAATCATGGATCGCTTGGAGGCCATGGTTCTCAGTCGCGCTTTGCAGCGTCACAACGGAAACAGGACCCGATGTGCCAAGGAACTTGGAATATCGAGACAGGCACTGATTGCAAAGATTCAACGTTTAAAAGTAGTGGAGGACACCTGAAATAGCCACCGGATCGAAAATGACCCAAAAGAGCTTTTGCCTGCTACTCTGCAATGCTCTGCTTATAATACCTGTAAACATACTTTTGCACGTATGGTTTATTACAATTTATGTCTTTTGGTTTGGCTGGCTCCATCTTTTTGCCTTCTTCTTCCATAGCGGTCCCAGGAGGCAAACCGCGTTTCAAAAGGCGACCAGCCAATTTTACGCGCTTTGGTTACGAGGGGCCAGATTCCTACTGGTTGGAATGAGATTGAAAATATCCCCTGAAGTACGTGCTATCAAAAGCGCCGTGCTAGTTGCAAACCACCTGAGTTATTTCGACACCGTGTTGATGTTGTCCTTTTTCAGGAGGCACAAAACCATTGTAAAAGGGGTAATGTTCAAGGTACCCATCATGGGCTGGGCACAGAAAATGGCGGGCTATATACCATTTGGTCAAAAAAGCCAAAGTAACATATATGTAAAAGACATGCTGAATGAACTGGATGAATTTTTTCTCCAGGGTGGCGTACTCTTCGTATTTCCCGAAGGCACCAGGTCGAGGACGGGACGATTGGGGAGTTTCAACAAAGGCGCATTCAGCATAGCAGCGAAAAAGAAGGTTATGACCCAGCTGGTTTTCATAAAAAATACAAATCTGGTTCAACCACCTGGTAGATTTTTATTGAGACCTTTTCCCGGTGGGATCATCAGTGTAGAGAGCCTGGGCTCCATAGCTCCCCCTCGGAGATGGAGCAGGGCTGCGGTGATGCAGATGGTCAACGAGGCCAGTGAACGTTTCGAAAAAAAATCACAAGCTGAAAGTCTCTGAGAGTCGTGTTACAGTACTTACGGTTTTTGTAAAAAGGAGGTCTCTGGTTTGATCAATCCACTTTCCTGGATCGAAATAGACGCAAAAGCACTCAGATCCAACATCAAAGTGTTTCGTTCGCGGCTACCCAAAGAGACATCCCTCATGGCGGTGGTAAAAGGAGAAGCATACGGACATGGAATGCTTCCAGTGGCAAAAATAGCCGTGGAAGGAGGCGCAGATTGGCTTGGTGTTTTCAGCCTGGAGGAAGTCAAACGGTTACGTGAAGCCGGAATCGAGCATCCTGTTCTGGTCATGGGATATGTTCCCCAAAAAGACATAAAAGAGGCATTGGAACTCGGCGCGAGAATAACCGTCACCAGCATACAAACAGCGAAAGCGGCATCCAAAGCTGCACGCCAATGCGGGCTGAAAGCGAAGTTGCACATCAAACTGGAGACAGGAACACATCGATTAGGCATGGAGGGGAAAGAACTGGACGAAGTCCTCTCTGTTATACTTGCTGACGAAAACTTAATCCTGGAAGGGGCTCATACTCATTTTGCCAACATTGAAGACACCACCGAACACGACTATGCAGGGGGTCAACTGGAACGATTCGAGCAACAACTCAGCATGATTCGAACAAAAGGATTCGATGTACCTTTGCCACATACCGCTTGTACCGCAGCTGCCATTTTATTTCCCGAAACCTATTTCAAAATGGTTCGGGTCGGCATCGGCCAATATGGCCTGTGGCCATCCAAAGAGACCTATCTTTCAGCATTGAAAAAAGATTCCGGCAGCATAGATCTGAAGCCGGCCATGACGTGGAAAACCATGGTGGCCCAGGTAAAGGAAATCCCCAAAGGTGCCTATGTCGGTTATGGCTGTACCTACAAGACCACCCGACCAACCCGACTGGCCATTTTGCCGGTGGGTTACTACAACGGCTACGACAGGCTTTTGTCCAACACAGGCCACGTTCTCGTGCGGGGTATGCGTGCACCCATTCGAGGTAGAGTATGCATGAACCTGACCATGGTTGATATTACCGACATAAAGGGGGTCGAATTAGAAGACGAAGTAGTCTTATTGGGCCATCAGGGAGATGAGAGTATAGACGCACAACAACTGGCAGCATGGGCACACACGATCAACTACGAGGTTGTCACTAGGGCGGACCCCCGTGCTCCGCGTTTGATAATCAACGAGTGACGAGATACTTGTGAAAGCTTATAGGTTCATTACGGCTAAACGCATCGAGCCTTTTGGAGACCCTGTCTCCGAATGCCAGGTTGGCGTAATGCCACTGGGATTGGCTGTTACAAAAGAATTGCAACAGGCGGGGATCGAGCCCCTAATGGGAAAGGTCAACGGTATACAAACCAACAGCATACTCCTTCCGGATACCATGTTTGTAACCAGAAAAGTGATCCGAAAATTCATACAAAACTGTCCTCCAGGCAGAGGCGTCTTCAGGCTGGCTTTGAAAAAAGGTCCCCTGACTCGATGGTTATGCCCCCTTGCAAATATTGACACAAATGATGAATTTGTGATGTTCCCTTGCTACCTTGTGAGAAAGCAACCACCAAAAGCTTCGAACTGGGAACAACTACACAGGCAATTATCCAGGTCGGCTCAGCCCGTCATTTTAGATCCAGGCTCTAGAGTAACCCGCATCCGGGTGCCAACCCGTACCGGGACCGAATCCATGATACCCAGAACCGACATGGTAGCTGCTGACGTCTCACACTGGGTCCATCTGCTATGGCTGAATCAACTAATTCCATGGATAATGCTCGGGCAGCATGAAGGCAAAAAAAACGAAGATGGATGCATCATGGGAGACCACTGCGACGTACACCCCACTGCGCTGGTTGAAAACTCCATACTCGGCGATCATGTAACCATCGGACCTTTTGCCTCTGTAAGAGACTGTGTGCTGGGCGACTGGGTGGAACTCACTGAAAGCTCCAGGCTCAACCGATGTTGTGTAGGAGACCGGTGCAGGACTCTCGCTGACTCATATTTCATAGGCTGCACTTTTTTTCCAGGTTCCACTCTGGCCAACTTCATGCTTCGCGAGAGCATAATCGGTCGGGGCTGCTTTATCACCTCAGGACTGGTGTTCTCCGCCGTGGGCCTGACCGAACCGGTACATGTAAATATGCATGGTGATCGGGTGGATTCAGGCAGATGGCTATTGGGCTCTGCAGTGGGCCATGGATGTACGCTCGGCACTTTGGGCCTCAGGGGAAATATCGCACCAGGCATGGAAATCCCCAACGGGTACATGATAGTAATGAACCCGAAAGACGGCCTTCAAAGTCCTTGTGTAAACCCTCGACCCATGGAGCCGTTTATGAATGTAAAAGGAACAGCTACAGAGGTGAACGCATCGACTTATGGAAGAAGGTCATGAAAGCATACATCTTCTATACTCCTACTTTCATAAAGCCTTTCGGTGACCATGTCTCGCAGGCCTGGGTAATGAACCAATCCCTATCCCAATGTCAACAGCGAGCATGTGATGCAGCCGGACTTGAACTCGTCAGAATTAAAGACCTTTCTCAAGTCAACAGCTTTCCATGTGTTGTCATGCCGGATTATGTGTACGTGTCTGAAAAAGCTCTCAGGGATTTCGTTGTTACAGCGAAAAGAAAATCCTTCCACAATGCACGCCTCGCAATCAAACGTTGTGTATCTACCCAGTACAGTCTGGCACTGCAAGATGTTGAGCTTTTTGACTGGGAAGGAAAAAGACCGCTTGTTGCGTATGACATATGGCTGATGGATTCCGGACCCATACCCAAAGACACAGACTCCCTCCGAAAAGTCCTCGGCGACAGATGTCAAATCCTCGAGATTCCCTTACGAGAGCTTACAATCCCGGTCAAACAACCCATGATTCAACAACAGGCTCGATCTTTTGACTTCCCCATTACTTCCACAGTCTGTTGTCACCTGAGCCACTGGACCCACTTACTCTGGTTATCCCATCTGTCGTTCGGTATCGCATGGATGGAGTTGGCTAGGTCTCACAGGCTCAAAACAGGGTTGAAATTGCTGAAGGCTCTTGCAACAGGCAGTGGGAAAAAGTGGAAAATCCTTGCTGGACTCAACCAAGTCGGCTCTGGTTGCGATGTTCACCCCACTGCCTACTTGGAGGCATCAATACTGGCTGAAGGAGTAAAGGTAGGAGCAGGTGCGGTAATTCGCAACAGCATCATAGGCCCCAACGTCACTATAAGTGATCACGCAAGAGTAATAAATTCCGTCATAGGGGAAAACTGCCTGCTTACGGAAAACTATTTCATCCTTCACTCCCTTTGTTATCCTGGCTCCGTGCTTGGAAACCCCAAGACACAGATGGCCGTAATTGGACGGGATGTCTATCTCTACGGGTGGACGAGTTTTCTCGATGCCAAGTTTTCAGGTTACATAAAAGTAATGCACGAGGGCAAGCCGGTAGACTCCCATCGGTCGTTCCTTGCGTGCTGCGTCGGACACCGTGCTGTTCTCAACGCAAGGGTTCTGATCCATGCCGGACGGGAGATTCCCAATGACCTTTATATGGTCTCACGACCTGATGATACACTAATCGATATTCCCAGCGACTTACCGGCAAACACGCCCCTGGTTTGTGATAGAGGTTCGCTTATCACCCTGGAGGAACTAAAGCGCCATGAGCGCCAAGGAGATTGAGTTGGAACGACATAAAACACTAAGTGATTACGAAAAAAGAGGACCCCGCGTTCGAGTCGGAGCGGACATCGATGCATGGTGCACAAAATGTCGCATGGTACTTACCCATACAATCATGGTAATGGAGGCAGGCGAACCCATAAGAGTGCAGTGCAATACTTGCGGCAGCCAACACAAATTTCGCAAAGCCCCCAAAGGCCACTCCAGAACTCGCTCGGTAGAAAAACAAACCACGGGGACCTGGGCGCCGACCCCAGGACCCAAGGCATCAAAGGCCTGGTACGAAGCCACCTCCGGCAAGGATTTGAGCAATCCTGTAGCATATCATCCAAAGAACACCTATGAAGTAGGAGATGTGCTCATGCATGGAAAATTCGGCACTGGCATAGTCATGGGTACGAAAGAAGGAGGAAAAATCATCGTAGTGTTTGAGGACGGAACAAGGATTCTGGTGCACGGCAGATGAAAGAGCCTCTATTCATCAGGAGTAAATCCCAGATACACAGTGAGGTGCTTTTCATCCAGATCATATCCCAACAAATTTTTTCCGCAGTACAAAGGCAGATCCAGTAAGAATCCATCCAGGGGTTTTAGCAAATCCCTGGTTACCTGTTCGACTAGTTTGGTAGTCGCTTGGCGAAGCTCTCCGGCTCTCTCCGTTGTCAAATCATTATACTCGATTTCCAATTTCTGCACATCGACATTGACAATATCAAGGACGAGAAGCCCTTGCTCCAACCTCGGCTCCATATCTACCGTGATATCGCTTTTGAGTTCAAAAGCACGTAAGTCAAGCCCGTCGATGGAAACAAACACATCCATAAAAACGTCCGGCAAGACAAGATACAGATCGGGCAGGGAACCGGGTGAATCACCGCCAGGACGCGCCCAAATGACATCCGGAGTTCCCATGGGTCTGGTAGACACCCTCATCCCATCAATTCGTCCCAACTCCCCCAAGGACATGAAAAGTTCCACTGGGTCAACAGATGTCAAACTGAATTCGGAAGCCTGCCTGCATAACAACCCTGCCCTATATGCGCTGAGCAAGCCCTGACGAATGAAAGGTAATGAAACAGAAATGGCAACTGAGTATGGGTTCTCGGAGCCTGGCACCACATCTGAAAAAACAGCCCTGTCTACTTCGGTTGGAAGGACAGGAGAGACATTGGAAGGAACACACCATGCACGGGAAGAATCGAACCCACCGCTAAAGAGCAAGTTGCCATCCTGGGAATCCGAAGACGATGGAAGCAGACTGTGAGCAAAAAGCTCAAACAGCAAGTTGTCACCGATTTTTCCGGAAATACCCATTTTCAGACCAAACGCACTGGTACCCAACTTTCTCAATTCATCAACCACGGCTTTCAATCGTTGCGCCAATTGTTCATCCAAAGCATCTCGCAAAATGATTCCGGCATCATAGACTACGTACTGATTAGCGAGGCAATTGTCATCCAGAGAAAGGGTCATGGGCTCCCCACTCAATCCAGGATCGCCATCGAGAACCAACACGGCATCACCTGCTGAATCAGGATGCAAGGACATATGTACAAAGGTCTCTCTGGCAGGCAATAGAAGTCGACCCTCGCACTGGTAAGAATCCTGGCCCATGTACGACACTTCCATGTCAAGGTTGGTTTGTGACGGGGCGAATACGAGATGAAAATTAATCCCGGTAGCACACACACTTGGATGAATTTCAGCCAAAGCCACATCCATGGCTCCTGTATCCAGTACAATATAAGCCCCATTGCCATCCTGCTGTTTATTCTGAGAAGGGGGGATATGAAGCAAGTTCATGCCAGTATCCACCATGGAATTCAGTAAATTATCACCCAGAGATCCAAGCCATTGAGGAGGAAAATGTGCTTCCAGTGAGTAGTGGGTCAGGTACTGCTGTTCTATGGGCTCGTCCAGGGGATCTTTTTCACAACCAGCCACGACAATCAGGGACAAGAACACAGATAAACACAAGGACCAGGCTCCAAGATGCAAAACCCTTCGGCGAATATCAACGACATTTGGCCAGGAGCACTTCACCTTGTTCCTCCGGGGATAGGTGTTCCAGCAGGGACATTGTAAACAGATAAGGTTCCCACAAGCATTGAATTTTTATCCCTTGACATGCGGTAACTTACAACTCTGATGTTCTCTATTCCACGTTCTGCGGAGTTGAACAGGCCCACCAAACCATCACTGTCCAGGACAACCGGATCATCAAACCCGCCATCTCTGTCGCCCATGACGAGCTTCAAATCCATGGTCAATGAATCCAAGTAAAATATCCTCGGAAGTCCATCGAATCCGAACACAAGGGTACAAGCCTGTCCGACCGGCCATCGGTGTTCCGCACCGTTTTCCTCAACCCTTTTTCCTGAATCCAGCTCTACATTCTTCATGGCGCCATTTTCATTGAAGGCGTAGTGAAGTGAACCCTCGGAACCCAGGTAATAAGCCACGGCCGGATTTCCATCTGAATCCAAGCCGGCACTGACCCAAGTGCCGGCTTGCGAGGCTTTATCCACCACTACCGAAGACCAACCTGAAGGAGTATGGGAAGCCAATTTCAAGTCACCGGTGCAAACATCGTGATATGCCACCCACCCGTTATCCTTGGAGTCGAGCATCAACGAAATCATTCGACCCTGTTCACCAAGCACGGTTCCCGACCATTGAGAACCAGGGTCGCAAGTACTGACTCGCTCCAGCAACCAAGTGCCATCATCGAGTTCACGAGCCAACATTACCTCCCCTGTTGTCTCGTCTAAAAAAGCAATCCTTGCAAATCCCCCGGAATCGACAACCAACGAGGCACTGCGACCAAAAACATGTTCTCCTTCCCCCAGGTGAGGTAAGGTCTGGATACTCCAGCCTTGGCTGGAACGGACAGCATACTTCAACACATTGTGAGTCCTGTCGAAATATGCGATATGCGGCCTTTGAAGATCATCTATGGCCAACGAAGCATAGAGCCCCACATCAGGCCCTGGGAGCAAGGTGGGCCCGGCTAAAACACCAGGATCGTCTCTGGAAGGCAAGCCGTCTACATACTGCCACGATATCTGTCCGTCTTCTTTCTCCTTGCCGAACACCAAGTCCCCAAGCCTCGCCGAATATGCCGCGATCATCAACCGGCCGGCAGAATCCACGACGGAAGAGTTGTACCGACCCAGATCAGCAGGACTATCCGCTGGTCGAATCTCTACGCACTCTCCGGA
>CAYSLH010000120.1:0-13740 GCA_964431605.1 uncultured Myxococcales bacterium | reverse complement strand
TCATGTGGTTGATCTGAGATTCCATTGTTATACCATTGATACAGGAGGTGCTGATGTCAAAGCGATTTTTCGTCGTCCTGGGTGTATCGCCAGGTGCAGACCTGTCTCTGATAAAGAGTGCATACAGGCAACTGGTGAGGGTATACAATCCTGATTTGGGTGTTCATCCTTCTGTTGAAAATGTCGCTGAAGAGATTACGAGGTATGAAGAATCTTCTCCCGAGACTCTCGATCGTTCGGCGAGACCATCTGCTGTTGCCAGGAAAGCCGTGATACCTGAAGGACCCGATGCCTTCTCGGATCTGGATGATTTTTTCCACGGTTGGGTGCCTGGTTTTTTCAGGGGCGGCCGCCAAGAAGCCAGAAAAAAGGAGCTATACGTGGAGTTAGTGCTTGCTCCCAGCGAAGCTTTGGCAGGAGGAATGATTCCATTGAAGATACCAGTGCAACACCCGTGTCCTGAGTGTGGAGGCAAGCTTGCTGCGGATGTCGGCGGTTGCAGCGTGTGCCAGGGACATGGCTCGGTGGTGGAATACACCGATGTGGAGATAGCGGTTCCACCTGGTGTGTCGGATGGTACGAGGGTAAAGCTGAACCTGGCCGACGTTGGGCTTCCTGCCACTTCTTTGCATGTGCTGGTTACCGTTGAGTAGCCAATCCTACCTGTCGCGATATTTCTTCCAGAGAGTATCCAAAGCTCCCTTGAGGCCCTGGTGTACTGCGTTTATTTCTTCAGGGCTCCATCGAACCCGGTCGTTTCGAATGAAAGTCGTTTTGTCCACCCGGTTGTCGAACCTTGCCACTGGCAGATAGTATTTTTTTCCATTTGCCTCTACGGTTATGGTGCCTGGTTTGTCGCTGTGTTCTTCCAGCCAGTCCAAGTCATCGCAACCATAGTCCCCCATCATTACGTCGATGGGAACCCCGTGATGCAGGATTGAGCCTGGGTCGTTCGGGTCGGCCCTGGCGTCGTTCTTCCTGCGTGATTCTTCCGGAGTGACCCATATATACAGGATTACGGATTTGGACAGGATGGCATCGGAAAGCCTGGATAGGGAGTACGCATAGCCGTATTCCTTGGGTAATGGCATGTCGGAACCATCAGGTCCACCTCGCGCAAATTCGATCACCAGCGTTTTGCCGTCCAGTGTGTCTGGATAACCGTTGAGTTTTTCCTTCAATTGCTCTGCAGCATCGTCTTCGATCTTGTCGGCTACGGCCTTTCGTACTTGATTATCCAGGGCGGCCAATCGTTTGGCAAGGCCGACTTTTTCAGAAGCGGAGTCTATTCGGTTCATGATATGTACAGCCGCTGATTCAGGAGTGTGAATGCGCTTTGCAACGAGGTCTTCATAGTCTTCGTTGATGAGTTCGATCAAGGTTCCCCAGTCCCTGGTGTCTTTGAATGGTTTGGCCGCAGTCTGGAAAAATATACGCGGCTTGCCCATTCCTTCCAACTCGTCGTCTATGAGTCTCATGAGGTGTACGTAGGGAAAGTCGTCGAGTTGTACTGTGGGACCCATGTGAAAATCACGGGCGCATTCCTCCGAAGAAAGCAGATCCAGGTATCTGCGCACTTCTGACTTTCCAGATGCAGGCAAGGCTAACAGCAATACAGTGTCAAGAGTGTCGGTCATTTTGTAACTCCTCGTCTGTCATTGGTGGCATGTCCATTTTCTTTCGTATCTCATGTTGCTATATCATCTAACTGTGATCTTGTTCAACCAGGACGAGCCTAATCTCTCGTCAAATTGCAAAACCATGCTATAGTCCAATGCCATGGAAAGTGAAAATACAAGAGGGAGATCCCATGTGTAATGACTTGACCGCCGCTCAATTGCTGGACTTGGTTCAGAGGGTGTTTGCACCAACTAAAAACGATAAAGCGTTGGCCATACTTATGGACCTTCCGGATGACGTCGTGCGTGATAACCAGGCTTGGGCGGAGCGCCGGAAGATGGCGGCTGATTGGACCGAAAAACTCGTATCGCAGCAAGACACTCTTGGGTTGGATGTAAACTTGGTCCTTTATGCCAATACTCACATGAACAACGCAGACCTGCCCGAACTTGCCTGGATCTTCAGCGGAGGAGATATTCCCCTATCGGTTGATGACCTGGACCGGGAGAGAGGCATCGCCTTCGATGAAATATTTTCGTCTCACGGGATACTCCTTGCTCCCACGGAGTTTTCTACGACGGCTCCCTTGAAGCTTGCCGCAACGCGCACAGGGATCAGGGCCGCTACGATGCCCGGGTTTTGTCCTTCGATGATCCCTGCCTTGAGGTTGGACTATGACGAGATAAACCGGAGGGTGGAGTATATGACCTCTTTGCTGTCTCGCGCCGATAAGGCGGATTTTATCTTTCGCGTGGATGAGAGCGAGGAATATAAATTGACCTTGGACCTTCGACATCGCACGGCCCATGCTTCCGGTGGACTTTTTCATGAACCAGGGCAGGCTGGTAATCTTCCTTCCGGAGAAAGCTACATCGTTCCATACGAGGGCGAGCTGGACGGCCATGAATCAGGCTCTCACGGTTTGTTGCCTGTGGAACTGGATGGAGAGGTGGTCTTGTATAGCATACATGCCAATAGAGCGACGGAAGTGATTAGCCAAGGTCGGGTCTCTTCCTTGGAGGCTGAAAAGATCACAGCAGAGCCGGCTTACGGAAATTTGGCCGAGCTAGGGATCGGCGTCCTTGGTGACTTTGATCTGGAGCCAACCGGCGAAATACTGCTGGACGAAAAACTGGGACTTCATATCGCTTTTGGAAGGAGTGACCATTTCGGAGGACAGGTCGGTACGGCCCAGTTTTCTTCTCCTGATGCAGTGGTCCATATAGACAGGGTGTACGTTCCTGGTATTCAACCAAGAGTCGTGCCAGTGTGGGTAGAGTTGAGCATGGATAATGGAGATACCATACACCTCATGGATGAAGGCAAATTCGTGGTGGAGTATCCCGACTCTTAGATCTACTCCCCTGCGATTTTTTGTAAACCGTCCTTGCTTCCCACGAGCAGCATCATGTCTCCGGCGTGCAAAACAAACTCAGGCCCCGGCACATGCCTGTGCGGTTCTTTTGCGTGCTCCGGGAGTTTTCTTTTCACAAGCACAACCTGTACATCGTACGTACTTCTCAGGTGAAGATCCTTGAGCTTTTTGTCGTCAAAGGCCGGTGGCACCTCCAACTCCATCAAGCCTGTCTCTCCTCCCAGATCGACAGTCCTTGTCTTTTCCGCGTACACCATCAGTCCTGCCGTACTCTCAACCATCTCCACGTCCAGGACCGCCCGATTGTACGCTTCGATAACAGCATCCTGAGTAAGGACTCCTAGTACCTTGCGTCTGTCTTCCGGGTTCAGTACCGCTACCGCGTCAGTCTCGCCAAAAACCTTCATCGCCAACTCGAGGCTTTCGTCAGGAGAAAGTGTCGGTGTGTCTGTGTGCATGAGATCCGCTGCAACTATCAGCGGAGCCAACTGTTGTTCGTTCAAATGGGTGTATCGCAAATCCGCCAATCGGATCATGCCACGATAGTTTTCTTCTTCATCCTGCACCACGAAATGCCTGGCGTTTTGAGTTACGGCAAGGTTTAGTATTTCGGTTAGTGAAGTGCCCTCTGAGACCAAGTGCAGGGGGGCGGATTGAACGTCCCTTACCCTGATGGATCTCAGGACGTTGGGATCACGATCCTGCTCCAGGTCGATGCCTTTCTGGTGGAGCTTTGCGTGATAAATGGAAAGAGGGGTGAGTTTTCCAGCCAGTAACGTGGCCAGAATACTCGCGATCATCAGGGGAACAATGATCGTATAGTTGTTGGTGAGTTCGAAAATAATGATTATGGCAGTAATGGGAGCGCGCGTAGTGGCAGCCACAACGGCCCCTGCCCCCACCAATGCATATGATCCCGTATTGCCTACCTCACCTGGGAGCCAGCCTTGCAGCACTGCTCCCATGGCGCCTCCAAGACTTGCTCCAAAGAACAGTGATGGAGCAAATACCCCGCCGCTGCCACCCGAACCCAGGGTCAGCGTCGTAGCGGCGAGCTTCGCGAGCAAGAGAAGCAACAGCAGGTTCCATGGAGTCAATCCATGCATGGCATTGTTTATGGAATCATAACCAACTCCAAGCACCTGGGGCGCCAATAGCGCGATGGCACCCACTGCAAGGCCTCCCAGTGCAGGCTTGATGGCAGGATGAATAGGTATTTTATTAAAAAACTTGCGTGAAGCGCCCATTAGCCAGATGAAAGCCGAGCCAACCAGTGCAGCTCCCAATCCAAGGATAGAATAGAAAAACAGTTCCTGGTTGTGCTGTAGCTTGAACGATGGAACGATGAAGGCAGGAAGGTCTGCGATGTAATGGCGCGAAAGTACGGTCGCCACCACAGATGAGATCACAATTGCACTAAACCTGACTACTCCGAACCGACCGAGAATCACCTCACCTGCGAACATGGCTCCGGCTATGGGTGCGTTGAATGTGGCTGCTATGCCGGCTGCGGCACCGCACCCGACAAATGTTCTTAGGTTCCTCGTTGGAACGGCAAAAACTCTGCCTATCAAAGAACCGATGGCAGCGCCCACGTGGATGATGGGACCTTCGCGACCTGCCGAGCCTCCCGAACCCAGGCATACGGCCACAGCCAGTGCCTTGAATAATCCCACCCGTTTTCTTATTCGGCCTCCGTGAAGGGCGACCGCTTCCATGACTTCGGGAACACCTGTGCCCCTGGCCTCCGGAGTCAGGTAGTTTACGATGGGACCAACGAGCAATCCCCCTGCCGCCGGCATGAAAAGTAACCACCACCAGGGTAGAGAAGAGAATCCAGCAGGGTTGACGGTGAGGCCTCCCGAAAATGTCCAGGTGGAGCCCTCCACCAGGTAGCGAAAGAAAATAGCGGCCATGCCACCACCTAAGCCGATGAGCACGGCCATTACAACCATGAACAGGTACTGGGCCTGATGGGCTTTGAAGATGATCCTGCCGAACAATACAGATATCGTGTGTAAAGGACCTGAACTGGAGCGGGTGGGTGCCATGAATGGGTATTTTACTCCCAGCCCAGTGCACAATACTAGAAAGTTTATGAGAACCATCTTTTCAGTATGAAGGATTTTTAGTTTTCAAACCTTGAGCACATGTGCCGGATGCGCTATGGAGTATCTTGTCATTTTCGAGGGAATGCTTTTCGCCATACGGAGGTTGATCATGGGTCATGTATTTGGGAACAGGATATTTACGGTCGTATTGCTGATTTGCTTTTCTGCGTCAGCAACTGCCAAGGAGAAATCAATGGATCAAACCACTCAAGATAGAGCCAAGGTGGATGATGCTTTCAAGTGGAAGCTCGAAGACCTATATCATTCTATCGCTGATTGGGAAAAGGACTTGAAGGTATTGGAAAAGGAGATGAAGGATTTTTCCAAGTGCAAGGGTAAGCTGTCCAGGGGAGCGTTGAGGTTGGCAAAGTGCCTGGATTCAAAATACGACACGGTGAAGAGATTCAAGAGACTAGAGGGTTATGCCACCAGGCTCCATGATCAGGACGCTGCTGACACCAAGGGCCAGGAATTGTTCGATCGTATGACCAAAGTGGGAACCGAGTTACAGACAGCCACCTCGTGGGTGGAACCCGAAATCCTCGCCATTGCTCCTCGAAGGCTAAAGGCAATGCTCAGGACAAAAGCTTTAGCTAAGTATCGTCACACTATCGACAATATCGTCAGGCGAAGGGCTCACATTCTGAGCAAAGAACAAGAGGCGGTGATAGCCAGGGTTGGGGACTTGGCCGCAGTGCCTGAATCGGTTTACAGCACTCTGTCCACTTTGAACCTGCCTTTTCCCGAGGTGACATTGAAGAGCGGGAAGAAGGTACGCATTACCCAAGCCATGTATACTAAATTCAGGGCAGCCGCAGACCGAGACGATAGGCTAAAGGTCTTTCACGAGTTTTGGAACACCTATGAGTCCTTCAAAGAGACCATGGCCGCCTTGCTCGCTGGTGTGGTAAGCCGTGACCATTATTACGCACGGGTACACAAATACGATTCGGATCTCGCCTCCGCGCTGGACTCGACTGGTGTTCCCACGAGCATCTACACAAACATGATCAAGCAAATAAAAGCAGCCCGGCCATTGTTGTGGAGATATTTAAAACTCAGGAAAAAGCTCCTGGGCCTCGATGAGCTAGGTTACGAAGACTTGTATACTTCGATAGTACCTTCGGTGGAACTCAATTACTCGTGGCAGCAAGCCAAGGAGACCATTCTCAAGGCATTGGCGCCCATGGGTAAGGACTATGTGGAGATAATGAAGAAGTGTTTCGATGATCGATGGGCTGACGTATATCCGACCAAGGGAAAACGTTCCGGAGCCTACATGGCTGGTTCCGCCTATGATGTTCATCCATACGTGCTGCTCAACTACAATGGCGATTATGAGAGCATGAGCACGGCTGCTCATGAATTCGGTCACGCAGGGCATTCTTACCTGAGTAATAAGTATCAGCCTTTTCACTACTCCAGGTATCCAATCTTTACCGCCGAGGTAGCTTCCACTGCCAACGAGAATTTGCTTCGTCTGTATGTAACCAACCAGGAAAAAGATCCGAAGAAGAAGTTGTTCCTATTGGGCCAGTACCTGGAAAGTTGGCGTACCACTGTTTTTCGTCAGTGTATCTTTGCCGAGTTTGAACTGAAGATCCACCAGATGGCAGCTGAGGGAAAGGCTTTGACTGCCGATTTGCTCAACGAGACATATTTGAAGCTTCTTCGTGAGTATTATGGCGAACAGCAGGGTATCGTAAAGATCGACCCTTTGTACTCGGTGGAGTGGGCATACATTCCTCATTTTTATTATGACTTTTACATGTTTCAGTACACCACCAGTTTTATCGCTTCCACGGCAGTGGCCCAGAAAGTGTTTTCGGGAGACAAGGCAGGCAGGGATGCGTACTTGTCCATGCTGAAGGCAGGCGGTTCAAAATATCCAGTGGAACTCCTCAAGATGGCCGGGGTGGACATGACCACGGACAAACCCTACAAGGTAGCGTTCAAGGCTTTGGAAAAAGCCCTGGATGAAGCTGAGGCATTGATACACTGATCTAATCGCGTTGGATTATTCATATTCCGGACAGTTTCCCTGTGCGTCCCAGTGTAGGCTTTTTTCAATCACCACGGTGCTACCCGCTGTCAGGATTTCCATGAGTGCAGTGTTGTTTACATTTTGCTCACCCATTTGAAGAAGATCCACTCCCAGCCTTATACGTGCCGCGCTGACGGTTCGAGGATCAAAGGATGCGTCCAGTGGTACCCACTGGCCAGTCCATACTTCGCACCACATATGACCAGCAAAATTTTTTCCATCGAACACAAGACCGATCACTGCGCGGGCTGGAATTCCAATGGATCTTGCAAGAGCAACCAGTAGTACGCTCTTTTCCGAACAGTCTCCCCTGCCTGAGTGAAGGACATCGAGGGCAGAACCAAATGCCATTCCCATGTTGGATTTTATGTTTTCAGCTACCCAGTCTCTCAATGCCCAGGCTGATTCCATGATGCTATTGGCGCCCCTGGTTTGCTCAATGGCGATTTTTTTTATCCTGGGATCAGTGGACTCAATCATGGCACTGGGTTTACAGAACGCCATGATCTGCTCAGGAAAACGAGATACTTTTGTGCCTTTAGTGGGCCCCTTTATGGAAGATACCAGTAGCTCTACCGTGCCATGCTCCAGGGAGTTGGTCACCGACTGGCCTGGGCCGTTGAGTTGTTGTGGTTTGATCCTGGAAGGAAGGTCCTTTATTTTGTATCGAGCAGAGCACACGGATTCTGGATGTCTCATCTTGCCTACCGTATGTACTGTCATGAAACTGGTGATATCGGGAAGTTCATGGGGAATGATGTTCGCTGGTTTTCGCTTTAGGGTTTTTGATTCCATGGTCAACTTTCCAAACCTGGAGCGTTGCCGGATGGTGTGCAGACCGCTGTCCAGCTCCATGGTGCTGGCGACTCCCGGCGTATCTTGCTCCTCGAGTTTCATGAGGATATGGCCGGAACTGGTTATGTTTGTTACCTCGATGCGGTGCTGTGAGTATGTCCCGGTCCTGTAAGAGAACACCTGGGCCGTGATGAGTTGGTTTTGTCTCGGCCGTTTTGTTTTCCACAAAAAATGCTGAAAAAATGGTCCGGCCAGACCGTCTTTTTGCCACTTGGATCGTATTATTTCCGGACCGCGTATGGTCACTAGTTGCTTTCCGGTTTTGCCTGCCCTTACGATGGTTGAATCTTTGTCTGCCTGACCAGCTGACCTGTAGTATCTCAAAAGCCTTCCATGGGAATCCATGAGGACCTTTTCTTTTATCAGCTGTTGAATTTTTATTCCCTGGCGCAGAAAAGCGAATTGGCCTCTGGTCTGAACCATGATCCTTTCTCCGCTGGGTGTATTGCAGTGGCACCTTTGTCTCATCTCGGCTCCCGCATCCATGCCGAGTATTTTCAATCGTGTCCATGTTTTGGTGCAATTTTTCGTGGCGCACACGGGCCACGGTTCGAACTTTGAGATCAGACGTTTGTTTGGATCAGGCAGGGACTCCGAAGAGTTCTTTTCGCATGATGGCACAAAAGCCAAGAAGATGAACAACAACGCGCCTGTAGCCGTCCAGGATGTTCTTCTTTCTTCCATCCCAATTTGAAAAATGGCTTTGGTCTTCATGCATCTCTCCTCAGGTACAGTGCCCGCGGGTAGTTCAGGTTTGGCTTGCAAGGCATATATACATACTATTATTATCAGCTCATGACTACGGGGATAAGTGTACACGTCTCATACCCCAAACCTGAAGGACTGTTCGATGATTTTTTCTGGCGAGGTCCTGCAGGTGTGCTGTTTGTTCGCACCGGGCGAAGGTTTGAATTGGGAAGCGATTTGACCATTATCCTGGAACTTCCATCCAGGGATAATACATTCAGGCTCAAGGGCAGGGTGGTGGCATCAAGGAGAGCATCACGGGACCCGGTCTTGCCGGCGGGTGTAGAGGTAGAGTTTGGTTCTACACAGAGACATACGCTTCAACTGGTTCTCGATGCTGCAGAAGGTAAAAAGATCGAGTTTTCAGAGAGGCGGTCGAGGCGGATTGCTTACTCTGTACAGGTGGCCTATGAGACGGATGCAGGCTTCGTGAAAGAGTTCACGGAAGATATCTCCGAGGGAGGTACCTTTATCAAGACAGATCGGCAATTGCCTGTGGGGACCCTTTTGGAGTGCCGTCTGAAGCCACCCGGCTATTTTATGGGGGTCAAGCTCAAAGGACGAGTGGCGTGGGTCTCGAAGCAGGAACAACCAGCAGGAATGGGGATCGAGTTTATTTTTACTTCTCATCGGCAGCGGAAGAAGGTCCAGGACATATGCAGAAAACTAGCCCATGAACTTGCTGCTGCTGTCGAGCGTGGTGTTGCAGCCTTTGGGCGGAGAGACTCGAGCCGTGATTGAAGCTGGTTTGAAAGTGGTCGAAACCCTTGGATGGAAGGACAACCTGTGGCTACTGGAGCTTGTGGGATAGATTGTACGGTGTGCAGACTTCATGTGTTGGGAGTCTGTTCCACTTGTGGTGCTGCAACCAGCCTGGCTGCGCGTGAGAAAAAGGATGCGCAGGTGAGGCTGTTCGGTAATGCATGCCCAATGTTGGCTTGTGCCATGGAGCGCAAGATCGACTATTGTTCGAGAGATTGCAATGAATTTCCCTGCGATATCTTTTCCCAAAACGCATCGCCTTACTCGGAGGTATTCATTTCCATGCAAAAAAGGAGAAGAGAGGAATCGGACGGAAATCAGTGGGCGTGGCCGGAAGGTGGAGATGAGTTCTGGGAAAAACTTCAAACAGCTGACTGTGATGAGATCGTGTTGAACTCCGGTGCGACCTGCACGAAGTCTGGTTCTTATTCCTTGGTCAGCCTAGGTGAAAGCTGGCTGCTGGATGCCAACGATAGGAAGATAGTCAAGGCGTCAGGCGGGTTCGGCGGTGAGTGGGATCGCCAATTGCCTTTTTACCTGGTGGTATATCTCGTAAGCGCAAAGAAAAACGATCCAACCGGGAATATGATTCATCCCAGAGAAGTGATCCCAGGCCAGGATTATTTCCGCGGGCACAATACCCTGGAGACTGCGGAATTGGAGAGGGTGTTCGGGACGGAAAAGGAACTTTTCGTATCGGCTGCCAAGTCCCTGCACGGTGAGATCATCTCTGATGCGGATGTCTCGGCTAGATTCAGGATTTTTCCCAAGATGCAGATAGATGTGCTGCTTTGGCTCGCCGATGACGAGTTTCCTGCCAAGGCGACCATACTCATGGACAGCGGACTCGCAACCCATTATCCCATAGAGGGAATCGCAGACGTTACCAACCTGCTCGTCAGACGATTGGTTATGGCCTCGAGAACAGGTATCTGCAGATAGGCGCAACTTGATAACTATAGTTTCTCCAGGACAGACTTTGCATAATGATGGCAGGCGGTTATGGTCTCAGTCTTGGAGATGTCATCTTCGAGAACATTGAACGCTCCCATGTCGGAAGTTTTCATTTTCAGCACGTATTCCATGGTGTCGAAGATCAGTTTTGCTGCATCGCCCGAGTGTGTATATGTGCCAAATGCTCCACCGGCCTTGGAACTCAGATCGGCTTTCTTTGCAAGAAAAAGAAAAGTCTTCATACCTTGCACCATGTCCCTGTGGTAGGTCGGGCTTCCGAGAATGAATCCATCATACTGCTTTAGCTCCTGTGCATCATTGAGTTCCGTGACACTGACAACCTTTGCCTGGTGGCCGGCAATTCGAACACCCTCTGCGATCAACTCGGCGATGACTTTGGTGTTTCCGGTTATCGAAATGTGTCCCACCAGTATCTTTTTTGGTTGCTCCATTTGCCTCTCCTTTGGATTGAAGCTGTTGATTGCCTATGGGATTGTTAAGCAAGTAGCATGCCGCATATGTAACATGCTGAAACTATATGAGTTCTATTTGAGTATACTAGCGAGAAATGTCTCAATTGTGTCCGTTTATGCAAAGGCATGAGACACAGGGAGTTGTTTAGTCGGCTTGCTGGACTTGTTTCTGCTCCGTGATGAAACGGCCGAGTGTTGTTTGTGCTTCAGAATTCAAGGAGAGGAAACTGATGCCCATGCCGGGAGGGGAGATGGGATCCGGGCCCTTGTTTTGTTGGTTGACCCAAGAGACCATGGCCTCCACCTCGAAAGGCACCTGCAGCCCGGGAAGTACAAATCTTAGCTGAATCTGGCTTCCCTCCTGTGGAGGATCGTCACACTTGACGAAAGCACCCTGGGCGCTGATGTTGTAAACAACGGCGTCAGTCCAATTGTCATCTTTACCAAATTTGACGGGAAACCCGGCAAATACCCGTGAATATCGACGTAATTCGCGCATCTTGGGAAACACCAGTCTGTTGACTGAAAACATTACCTCCAGCAGGGGTGCTCTCCTGGACAGAACCACCGTACATCCAAGGTCTTGTAAAGTACGCTTCGCATCTTCTGAGAGTTTCAGAGTGCTGATTGCAAGAACAGGAGGATGCCGGTCCATCGATGCAATCTGTAATTGTTCCAGACCCTTTATGACTTGCTGGTATCTGTTGCCGAAAACAGCCAGGTGGATGAAAAGCAGGTCCACTTTTTTGTCTGGTTCGCATCTACTGATGATTTTTTCAGAGTCGTGGTGTTCATCCACCTTGTAGCCAAGGCGATTGAGCATGGGAATGATCACAGCCCTGGAACTTTGCTCCGGATCGAATACAGCAACGGTCTTTTGCTCTTGTGTGGATGAACCCATGACTCCTCCGTGTGGACATGTCACGCTTTTTCACGTTCACGCATTCGTCTGCGTAAAAGTTTGAGCTCTGACCTGGCAAGTTTGTTGTGAGGATTGCAGTCGATGGCTTTCTGAATTTCTATCATGGCTTGGACATAGTCTCCATTTCGTTTGGCAATATATCCGAGATAAAGCCTTGGCTGATCATAGTGGGAATCCAGCCGCACCGCTTTGAGAAGAGGATCTTTGAGCCTTTCGTCAAGCTTCTGCTCTTTCGGTGTCGTTGCAATCGCTCGTAAATATCCCGCCCTTCCAAGCTGAAAGTGATAACTAGGCTCCTTGGGATACAGGGAGATGGCCTGCTCCAACCACGCCACGGCTTCATCCCAGTTCTCCATCTGTATGGCTTCAATGGCTTTGTGTGCGTGCATATCAGCGAGTATTCTGTTCGAAGTCTTGGCCTTTTTCCGGTCGTCTTTTTTTAGACTCTCCGAGTAAGTTCGCCTCGATGTTTCACGAGTCAATATGCCCAGGGCGCCGTTTGCTCGTTCGAGCAGCCTTTGGGCCAACTCTTGTTCCTGACTGCTGGAATATGTCTTTTCGATATCGGACAATCCATAGGTGGACACCAGCTTGGAATAGGCTTCTTTCAGTTCCTTTTCTGTTGCGGTTTTGTCGACCTCCAGGAGAGAGAAATGATCTTCTCTGCCCATTTTCAGGACTTTTTGGGCCAAGGCACTATTGATCCTGCGTTGCAATATGTTGTCCAGGGTAGGTGGTCTGAATTCTTCCTCCATGGACTTTTCTTCCACCTTTGGTTTTGGATAAGGCTTCTTGGACGGTTGAGTTTTTCCGACCTCGAACTCAGGGTGGGTGGGACGATCGAGCCCGGATGCCTCCACGACACCCAGAGCGTGAAATGTATACAAAACGGACAATAGGTATTTCAGATCTGTCTCTGATGCCATGATTTTCGATAGAGAGGTGCCGGTGCCCAGGGATCTCAGGAGTTTGAGTTCTTTTAGCGCGAGCTTGGTCCGTTGTCGTTCGGATTCCACTACCATGAACACCATTTCTTCGTCAGCAGGGAACTCATCCAATATCCTGTCAACCGAGTAACAGGACAAGATGCCGGAAATGATCGTCTCTGCCATGTCCACCTTGGAAATAAGCAAATCCAAGGGTATCTCTTCGTGGATGATGGAAAACTCGAAGTCCACCATTCTGAACGAGTTGGAAAGCTTTTTCCGTGTTTGAAACTCCAGGGCGCTGAACACCTCGTGGGGACTTAGAATTCCTAATTCTATGAGCACCTCTCCCGCTGGTTTTCCGCTGGAGATCATGTCCTTGAGCATTTGATCATATTGCTTTGAATCAATTCTGCCCTCTTGCAGAAGAAGATGACCAAGGGTCTCTTGCTGAGAACGTGATTGGACCTGCATGGGTAGTCCATCGCTAAGGACTATGGTTCGTTCCACGTCTCCTTCTACGAGGCGAAGCTTTCCACTGAACTTAGCGCGATACAGACCTGCCATGAGGTATGGAAGTGGTATTTTTTTTTGTTCAGCCATGATGAAGTCAGAGTAGCAGAATGGCCGTGTGTGGGTCAATGTCCCTGGCTTTCCCAATGGTTCCCACTTTGCCTGTAATCTCCGAGTCGGCTTCGAATACAAGGATTTGGTCATTCTTTCGACGAGTCTGTCGAGTGCTATTTTTCAAACGCTGCGTACGCTCCCAGTATCGTGCCTCCAAAGGGCAGATATACGGTGTGGGCTGTAGAAACTCCTAAGACTATATCGCCATAGGCCGATTTGCGGTTCGCTGAAAAATCTTCCTGGGACATTGTTGCTGCCACGCGTGAAAACCGCGAAAACTTCAGTTGATTAGAACCATTGGCAATACTGTAAGTTGCGCTTGCA
>CAYSLH010000119.1:0-13769 GCA_964431605.1 uncultured Myxococcales bacterium | reverse complement strand
AGCGAGGATCTTGGGAGTCGTGATATGGCGTGTCATTGGTGACGCCATTATAGATACCCTGGTTGTTGGTACTACATACAAAACAGTTGAAGGAATAGGGTTTGCGCTGAGAATGCTGCAGAATGGACGGATCCAGAGATACACACTTGTGGCTGTTCTTACAACGCTCGTGGTCATGTTGATAATGCTAAGGTGAGGTTGTTTTGTCTGACACTGCCATCAAAAGCCTTTTGCTCTTACTTCCATTGTTGCCTGTTGTGGGAGCGGTTGTTGCCAGCCTGACTCCACGTTCCAGACAACGTTCCATCATGGCTGCCGGCTGGGTGTCTTCAATCGCAACGCTCGTTGTATGGGTCGTCTTGAGGATCTACCTGGTGGGAACCGGAGAAATTCTGGTGGAGATCCATACATCGTGGATACCCAGCATGGGTATTTCATTCCACCTCGGACTCGATTCGACTGGAGTAATGATGTCGGGTCTCGTTACCTTTGTTGGAGTTGCAGGTAGCGTTGGAACTTTTTCCAGGGACAAAAATTGGAATCGAGCCCACGTGGTCAGCATGCTGTTGGCAGAAGCCGGGATGCTTGGTGTCGTGGTATCACTGGATTTGATCCTTTTCATGGCATGCTGGGAGTTGATCCTGGTGGCTTTCTTTCTTCTCTTGGGTAGGGATACAGGGGGTGCTGGAGTTGCTTCGGCCACACATTTCGTGGTCATTTCCGTAGCCAGCAGTGTGTTGATGTGGGTAGGAGTTTTGTGGTTGGTCCAGTTGAACGGACTCCCCGCTTCATTCGACCTGGTGGAGTTGTCGAACAAGTTGCACGCCATGGATCGCGTACCCAACGAGTTGGTGTGGTTGATGGACGGAGCTTTCCTGGTTCGGATGGCGGTGTTTCCGCTACATACATGGCTGCCAGCGTCCGCGGCTGAAGTACCCACCGCAGCAGGAGTGTTGCTGGTTGGTGGGGTGTTGCCTTTGGGGGGCTTTGGTCTGGACCATGTCCTTTTGAGGCTTTTTGGTCCCGGACTGGGAGGAATGGCACAGTGGTTCGTTTGGCTTGGCCTTTTTACCGCCTTGGCGGGGGGGTTGGGCTCCCTGGTCCAGAGGGACTTGAAGAGGCTTTTTGCATATGTGTGTATATCGCAGATGGGACTTGTACTGGCGGCTCTTTGTTCAAACGACGTACTCGGTCATCAAGGTGGACTGATGTTGGTGGTTGCTTCCGGCCTGGGCGGAAGTTCACTGTTTATTTTTGCTGGAGTGGTGTGCCATGCAAGGGGAAGTCAGAGAGTATCCGACATCAGTGGCCTTTGGAGGTCTCACCCGTTGTTTGCCGGTCTGGCATTTGCCGGTGTTGCTTGTGCTGCGGCAGTTCCCGCGACAGCGGGTTTCGTTGGGATCTTCAGGTTTATAAGCCATTCCATGGACGACAGGATGCTCGTCCTTTTAGCGGCATCGGCAATTTTGATAACTGGTTCATCCGTTGTCTGGGCATATCGCAGGGTTCTTGGTGGTGGATTCCATAACGAGGTATGGACCAGGGAACGATGGCCAAGAAAACGACAGGTGGCTATATTATTTTTGTTGGCGGTTGCCATCATCTTGGCGGGCCTTTTCCCCAAACTCGTAACTCCCGCAGAAAATGTTCAGACAGATTGTTCTTCAGGTGATTACGCTACAGGCATTGATGGAGCCAGGACATGAGTATTCCTGCAATCTATAGTGCCTATGGTGTGTTGGCCGTTCTCTGGTTTACTGGTTTGATTGTCACAGCCGTTGCAATTCGGTGGCCTCGCTACACCATGGTTCCATCTGTGTTATCCATGGTCTCGGTCATTACGGCCATCTTGCTTGTTGTATCATGTTGGACACGAGATCTATCGGTGGTGTTCGCCGGTGGTGGCCTGATGTTGGATGGGAGTTCGGCGTTTGTCCAGGTATTTATTCTGACAGCTGTCGCCTTTTGTCTGTTGATGGTTAGGCATTCAAAACAAACCTGGAACCCTCATAGCACTGGACTTATGCTGCTGTCTGCCTCAGGACTGGTCCTTGTAAGTATGTCATATGACCTTGTGGCCTTGCTCGCCGGCTTGACGGTAGCATTGGTGCCTTTGCTTGGTATTGCTGCCATTAATAGATCAGGTGGTGGCCGCGAGGCAGCGCTAAAAGGACTGGTGTTGTACTCCATTGGTGCTTGTTTTTTGGGACTGGGTACGGCTCTTTTGGCTAGTCGTGCAGGCACCACAACGTTGAGTGGAATCGGCACATACCTGGGACAGGTTGATTGGATTGGTAACGATCCGGTCTCCGTGGTCTCCATCGCTCTTGTCCTTTGCAGCCTTGGTATGTTCCTGGCGGTTGTCCCATTCCATATGCTTTCGTTGGATCTCGCTGAGGGTTTGCCAAGTCCAGCATCATTGCTGTTTGCAGGTGGCCTCATGACCAGCGGTATGGCTGCTTTTTTACGGGTGATCCTGGTGGGATTCAGTCCCGTGAGTGTCTCGGGGCCAGGTTACCTATCGTGGGTCGAAATACTTCACGTCGCAGGAATCATGGGTCTGGTTGTGGGTAATTCCATGGCTTTGGTTCAAAGGCGTTTGAGACGTCTTATTGCTTGCCTGCTGTCCGGGCAGGTGGGCTTGGTGCTTGTGGCGATGGCGGCTATGGGAAGCATGATGGGTGAGCATCCTCAAATGGTGCATAGATCTTCGGCCGCTATACTGGTTTTTCTGGGGATCCATGTGATCAACTGGTCTGGACTGTTCCTTGCCGTATCTGTAACCCAGAGGTCAAAATCCAGCACAACGGTGGGTTCTTTGCAGGGTTTGGCGCGAGCCCATCCATGGCTTGCCACCTCCATTGGCTTGTCGTTGCTTTGTATGGCCGGCATGCCTTTGACCGCCGGATTTTTCGCACGACTCTATCTGATGGAGTCCATCTTGTCAGCTGGATGGATCGGTACCGCCATAGTGGTCGCTCTGAGCCTTGGGTTGGTCCTGGTAATGAGCCTTGGACTGGTGGTGGCCATGTTCATGAGGCCTTGTAAGGACGGGATAGAGATTACGGTATCTTTTCCTTTGACTCTGGCCGCCTGGTCGGTATCGATGGTTATTCTTGTGCTGGGTGTATGGCCGGGGGCAATAGTCGATATTGCATTGAGTTCCACCTGGTTTGTAGCAGGAATGTGATGCGGAAAAGATGTTCAGGATTTCCTGGGAGGGGGAGCTGGGGGAAGGGGATTCGAACGATCGAAGTTTCTCTTCACGAATGAGTGAATCGTTGACTGGCTGGCCGCATCCATCCTGAGGAATTTGATACCCATCCAGTCGTCTGTTGTGCCTGGCTTTCCACGACTGTGGTACTTGACCTCTGCGGTTATTTCGATTTGTTGTTCAGAACCTGGTAAATTGAATCGTACGGTTACCGGGCTACCGGTAGGTGGAAGCTTACTGAGATAAATACCCATACCCCCTTCGCTAAGGTCTCTTCCAAAAGTATTGAAGGTGCCGCGAACTGTCTCCACCTTGATCTTTGCCGGTAGCGGAACCCTGGGGGTGCGTCTTTTCTCATGTGTTCCCATTGGCATACCTCCTAGTCTTTTCGTCGCCCCCTAAGCACTCTTTTGTCGCCTACGCGGATGGTGATCTTTTTGCCATCGAAGTATTCCGCCAAGGGTATGACGTGTTTTCTGCTGGCTCCAACCATCCCCTTGAATTGTTGAGTGTCGATAGATTCATTTGTTTTCAAGAACGCTACAAGTTTACTTTCCAACTTCTCCAGTTCCCCCTTAGGGACATACATGTCACCCACTATGTGTACCAACTGCCCGGTTCTTGCAAGGTGTTTCAGAAGCTCCCTGATTTCCTGCTCCGGGCTGCCAAGCTCGGCAGATACCTGAGCCAGTCGTGGTGGAGTCAGACCGGCCTCTTTGAATAATGAAAGGATCGATGCTTCCAGCCTAACTCCTCCTTTGTCCAGGCTGACTTTGTGATTTTTGAGCCTTGAATATTCACCTTCCAAGACTGCGTGGCCATGGCGGTCGAGTTCTGACATCAGGAGTCTAAAAAGTTTTTGGTCTACTCTTGAATCCAAAGAAGTCCTTAGTTGTTCGCTCGGCATCCCCGGCAACAGCGGGTTCGCCTCGTGAAAACCTGAAAGCAGTCCAATGGCTCTGGCCTCCAGTGCCTTGACAGAAGCTGCTGAGACGTATCGATCTTTGTCCTTGTCAAACTTGAAAACCTTGCGAGCGGGCAGCATCTTTGAAAGAAGCTTGCCTACAGAGCGTGTACTTTGACCAATTCCAACCGCGAGTCCAACCTGTGTTATTCCGGCAACTCCCGCCCTGTCGAGTACAACTTCCAGTCTTTGTTCTGCGCTGCCGTCGAGGAGGGTTTTCAATTCCTGCATCCACCTGTCGAGTTCCCTGGCCTTTCTCTTGGGCGGAGAAACAGAGAGGATTTTTCCACCGCCGATAGTAGTGCCTCGCCCTGGGATGGTGCTGAAGCCACGAATGATAAAGTTCTGGCCTGCCATGGCAGCCACAGGCTCGTCACAGCGGATTTTTACAAAAGTTCCATGGCCGGGTTCCATCTGCCTCGTCCCGATGGAATTGAGGACTCCTCCGACCCTGCTGGTCCCGGTATGAAATAGGAATTTTTTCCCTGTTTTTATGGGATTGGCGTTTTTTAGCAGTTGAAAATACAATTCGAAATCGGTACTTGCATCAAGCGTACCGCTGTGGACCAGCACCTGTCCACGGTGTAATGATGCCTTGTCGACACCCGCAAGATTCACGGCAAGGCGCAAACCGGCTGAGACTTTCTGTTTTTCTTGTCCATGGCTTTGCAACGTGCGTATTTTCAGGTTTACGAGTTTATTACTAAAATCAGGAATGATGTCTATGGAGTCGTCAAGAGAAAGCTTGCCGGACACCAAGGTCCCGGTAACTACAGTGCCAAATCCCTTCATGGTAAAGGCGCGATCTATGGCAAGAAACGCCGGACCGCCATTTGATCTACCTGTGGCCATGGACCCTGTCTTTGCCAGAGTCGTGACCAACTCGTCCAATCCCTGTTTCGTTGCTGACGAAACTCTCACAATGGGGCTGTCCTGAAGAAAAGAGCCCTCGAACTCCTTGCGAATATCGGACTCCACCATATCGAGCCAGTCATCATCATCTATGAGATCACACTTGGTTACGGCGATTACCCCTAGCTCCACCCCCAGCAACTGGCATATGTCCAGGTGTTCCCTGGTCTGTGGCATGACCCCTTCGTCTGCGGCAACGACCATCAGGACCATGTCTATACCGCCGGTACCGGCCACCATGTTTTTTACGAATTTTTCATGTCCCGGTACATCCACGATACTTGCATGAAGATCTTCGGTGAGAGCCAGATCCGCAAATCCCAAGTCGATGGTGATCCCCCGCGATTTTTCTTCACTTAGCCTGTCCGGATCGGTCCCGGTCAATGCTAGGATCAAAGCGGATTTGCCATGATCGATGTGGCCAGCTGTTCCAATTACCAGCGAAGATCCCATGTGCAACGAATATACCATCTTGGTGCCGCCTTCAAGCCCCATGGGTTTTTCATCGGTTTTTCAATTCCGCTGCCATTCGGGTCGAAGCAATGAGGTCCATATGGCCACTGAGGTGAATTCATCAAAACATAAAATCATCGTCAGCTTGACTTTCTTGTCAAGCAAAGGATAATAGTTAGGCATAGTTGCATCGTTTAAGGATCCTTGGTGGGTCCTTACTTACCCAAGCTGCAAAGGGGTATGCCCTTGGTCGCGGAGAAGGCAACGGGATTGGATCCCGAAGCGATACCACAGCAAGCACAGTCCATAGATTGGCAAAGTTTAAAGGTCTCTGCTGATGAAGGGATGCTGTTGACCCGGATAGACGGGATGAGCCCTGTAAAAGCACTAGGTTCTATCTCCGGGTTAGGCCAGGATAAGGTTAACGAGTTGCTGGAAAACCTGGTATCCAAGGGGCTTGTGATAATTGATGGTCATGACTCGGAACAAATGGATTCCGATATTCCGGACGGGGAATTGGAACAAGGAATCGATCTGGATTTGGAGTCTCAACGCAAAATCCTTTCCGTCTATAAAAAACTCGATGAGCTTACACACTATCAACTGCTGAATGTGGACAGGAGGGCTGAACAAAAGGAGATAAAACGTGCATATTTCAGGGTGTCCAAGGACTACCACCCGGACAGCTTTTTCAGAAAGGACATAGGAACATTCAAAAGCAAAATAAATGCGTTGTTCAAGGCCATATCCAATGCTTATGAAGTATTATCCAATCCACAGAAACGCGCTGCATACGATGCTACGTTACCTTACGAACCAACGCCCGAAGAAATTGAAGAAGCCGAAAAAAAGAAAAAGACGGAGCAAAGAGACGCAAGATTGCGAGAGGAACGCAAAAAACGACTGCTCAGGCGTATGCCCATGGCCAAGAGAAAAGCCCAGGCGAGACAGCATTTTGAAAACGCCAAGGTTGCCCGCGAGGATCAGGATATTCTCAAGGCGAACAACGAAATCAGAATCGCCATATCCCTAGACCCTGAAAATTCAGTTTACCAGGATTTTTTGAAAGAGGTTGCCCCTGCGGCCGCTTCTATACGGGCGGACAAGGAATACAAGCGGGGTCGATATGAGGAGTCTATGGGAAATGACGAAGGCGCTTTGGGCGCCTATTTTAGTGCCATCGAACTCAACCCTGAAGAAGTGCGGGCTCTTCACAGGGCTGCGGTGCTGATGTTGGGCCTCAAGAGGGATTACAAGACAGCCCTGACCTTTGCGAGAAAAGCTCTTCAGCTTGAACCCGATGACCAGGAGATAGTCAAGGTTACGGCAGATTTATACTTGGCCATGGAGATGAATAAAAATGCGTTGAGGGAATACAACAGATATCTCAACCTTAATCCTTTCGACGAAAAAGTCGTGGAGTTGGTGAAGAAGTTGCGTAAACGCTGATACCATTGGAGCATTCATGGAGCGAGTACTAGGAATCGATCTTGGCACCACATATTCCTGCGTGGCGGTAGTGGAAGATGGAGTGCCATTGGTGATAGCAAACAAGGGCGGGTATCGTACCATGCCCTCCATGGTGGCAATTACAGCCAGCGGACGTCGCCTGGTGGGTCACTTGGCTAAAAGGCAAGCCATCACCAATCCTAAGTCTACGGTATATGCTGTCAAACGTTTCATCGGTAGAAAGTGGAACAGTGAGCTCGTGCAAACAGCTCGGGATAGTTTGCCTTTCGAACTGGTGGAAGGCCCCCATAATGATGTACGGATCAGGCTTCGGGATAACGATTTCAGTATCCCTGAAATTTCCGCTATGGTCCTGACCGAGATGAAGAAGGTGGTGGACGAGTATTTCGGAATCCCATGTTCAAAAGCTGTGATTACCGTTCCTGCATATTTTAACGACGGTCAAAGAAAGGCTACAAAGGACGCGGGGAAGATCGCCGGTCTGGATGTGTTGAGAATCGTCAATGAGCCAACTGCAGCGGCGTTGGCCTATGGTTTCGGAAAGCAAATAGAAAAACTCGTCGCAGTCTACGACCTTGGCGGTGGAACTTTCGATATCTCCATTTTGGAGATCGGCGGTGGCGTGTTCGAGGTCCTGGCAACTGCCGGCGATACATTCCTCGGAGGGGAGGATTTCGACCAGCGGGTTTCAGATTGGTTGGTATTCAATTTTGCCAAGGAACATGATGCTGATCCCCGGGATGATTCTATGGCCATGCAGAGGATAAAGGACGCGGCGGAAAAGGCAAAATGCGAGTTGAGTTTCCAAAGCGAAGTGGAAATCAATCTTCCTTTTCTGTTCAGCGCTGGGAAGAACAAGACTTTGCATTTTCAGAAGATGCTCAATCGTGCCAAGCTCGAGGATTTGACCGTCGACCTGGTGGAAAGAACCATAGAAATTTGCGAAAGGACCCTGCGAGAAGCTGGATTGAAAACCACGGACATCTCAGACGTGGTTATGGTTGGGGGACAGAGCCGAATGCCCATGGTGCATCGGATGGTGGCGAAGTTTTTCGGCCGCGACCCATCACGAAACGTACATCCCGATGAAGTGGTCGCACTGGGAGCTGCGATTCAAGGATATGCCTTGGTGACTGAAGAACCTGAAAAGAAATCCGACACTTTGTTGTTGGATGTGACTCCGCTTTCTTTGGGAATAATGATCGTGGGTGGTTATTTCCAGATGTTGATTGAAAAGAATACCACGGTCCCTACCACTGCGAGCCATATTTTTACAACAGTCAAGGATGCTCAGACCTCGGTCAAAATAATGGTCTTCCAGGGTGAGAGCAAGGTGGCTTCCGAAAACGAACTCCTTGGGGAATTCATCCTTACTGGATTGCGCGAAGCTCCGAGGGGAGAGGTCGAAGTGGAGGTGACGTTCGATATCTCCGCTGATGGGATCGTCAGTGTGTCAGCGCACGATCTGGAGACTGGACGCAAACAATCCATAGTGGTGACAGCGACTAGCGGATTGACCGAGGATGAAATCGAGCGTATGGCCGAAGACAACAAAGACTACCTGCTGGAATCCGCACAAGGAGAACATCTGGAGAAAATCAGGTCATCTGTGGAAAGCCTGCTGAGTGAAGTGAAAAGACTCTATCCGGAGGTCAAGAAGGTCACGGCTGCCTCTTCCTTTGGGGACGATGCTTTGAAAAAGGCTGATATAATTATTGAACGTTCACAGCGTGCCTTGGAACGTAGGGATTTAGATGCTCTTAGTCAGTGTGTCGAGGATTTACGCAGGACGCAGGTGACTTTCAAGGCCCTTGCCTCGCGAGGCAAGAATCCAACTGGTGAAAGTTGATGGTCGATTCCGCCAAGGTCAGGGAGTTGTTGGACAGAGGGCTCACCCATTATGGTCTGGGTGAGGTCTCCAAGGCCCTGGAGATATGGAACAAGGTTCTTGAACTTGATCCAAGCAATGTTCGTGCAAGGGAATACGTACGGTTCGTAAACGACAACTGGGCACCAAAAACTGAGCCAGGTGAGGCTTCTTACAGGCCTGACGAGGGAACGGACCCCAATCGTATACCGGAAAGTGATGCAGCAAATCCTACCCCAGAAGTTAGTGTGCAGAACCATGTTGAAAACTCCGAGACGATTGATACATACACCAAAGCTGCACAGGCGCATCAGATTGATTCCGAGCAATCCCTTTCACCGGAGCCTGCCGTACGGCCCGATGCTTCGGCTGAAATGGGCCAGGATCAGTTGAGACCAGGGGAAGTTCCTTTGCCTGACGAGTCGGGTTTCGTCCCCCCAGTCATGCCTTTGGCAAATCTTTGGGGTGATCTCTATGATTTTTCCGGTTCTGATTCATCTACGACCGTAACTCCAGGTCAACTTTCATCTGCGTCTTTGTCATCAGATCAAGGCGAGCCTGCTCAGCAGGAGCCAACAGTGCCGGAGAGTCCATCCGCGCCTCCTATCATATCATCAGCCGAGGTTTTATTCACCGGAAGCGAGGAACCGACCCTTGAATCCAGCGGCCTTTCGCAGCAGGAGCCTTTAGGAGGCTCGGATATCAGCGAAGAATCCACTGTCCCTTCTGAGGCGCCTCCCGGTGATATTATGGATGATCACGCTGAAGCGAGAGTTGATCAAAATCCGGTACCTTCCGGGCAGCCTGCACAGGAGCCGGAGAAAAGGAACGTGGAAGTTTTCATGTCCTCCACTTTGCCGCCCAGACCCACAAACACAGAACCTCCTGAACCCAAAGAAGATAGCGAGACTAAAGTCGCGGGAAGCGAATCGAGTCCATTTGCGTCTGTTCCCTTTGAGCCACCTTTACAAGCTCAATCATCTTCGGCTGAATCAGCCTCAAAATCTGCTGATTCTTCTTCACATGAAGAAGAACCGTCGGACGCCTACGGCTCTCTTGATATTCAAAATGGCGAGCCTGAGGTTGTGATCAACCCAACACCACCTTACGCGGAATCGGATTTTGAAGAGCCTTCAGCTCTGTCCCTCGTCGCTACGCAACAGCAGGATTCAGCCACGGAGGTCGAGTCACCTGCTGAGGATGATGATTCTCATGAATCCATGATGAAAGGCGCCAGAGATCTTTTGGAGATCGATGACTTTTCAGGAGCACTGGAGGTATTGGAAAAGATTCTCGAAAAATTCCCTGAGGATCAACAAGCCCAGGAAATGAAGCAGGAGGCAAGGCAGTCACTGATGTCTATTTTGACCGCCAAATTGGGCGATATGGACCAGAGCCCTGAAATTTGCATGTCCAACGATGAGATCATCTGGCTGAACCTTGACAATCGAGCAGGTTTTATCCTCTCTCTAGTGGACGGCAACACATCGTTTGAGGATATTCTCAGTCTTTGCGGGTTGGACAGGCTTGACGGAATGAGGATTCTCGCCCAGTTGCTTCACGACAAGGTCATATGTGTTACCTGATGCGTCTGTCGTTGTGGTCTTTGAGCGGGTGTTGCTGGAATAACCTAAAAAATCATTCTGGAGTCAAACCCGGGGATTAGTCAAAATCCATTCTCATCATTGGTGCCGAACGTTAGCTGTCAGTGGAGGGCAGGATTGTCACTGACATACGCTAAATATATAGAGAGATGGATCTACAAAATGACTGCTAATGGCGCGGCTCTGACTGTTCACTGAGCTAACTGGTTTGGCACTGCTATGCTGTTTGACGCGGCATTTCTTGATATGAGAACTCCCAGAGTCCTACATTTGCTTTAGCATGCTCAATTGTCATGCTCACAATATTTCCCTTTTCATCAACGTCTATGTAAATGTTTTCGCCTATCTCTTTCGTCTCGTGGACGACTTTGTCCGTGAATTCTATATGAGCAGTATCCGTGTCTGAAAAATATTTCATCCTCATGTCCTATTCCTCCTTGTATGACCTGTCGAAGAAAGCATTGTGTACCGTTTCTCCATCTTCGAGCAAGATAACCCTCAAGTATTTATCAACCTCTGATATTTTGGCCCACTTTCTGATCCTTCCATCGGATTGTATTTCAACTTTTTCAGGGTTCTCTATAACGGCCTTTATCCATTCTTTATTGATCTTAGCACGATCCGGACGTTTCCTTGTATAATCAAAATATTGTGTAGTTTTCATTTGTCAAAATCCAATCTCATTATTAGTGCCGAACAACGAAGCATACCGGCGGCAATGTGTACCGCACCCGGTTCTTTGGACACAAGTTTTATTTATGCAGCCTCTGCCGAGGTATACTAATGGCGTGCCTGAGCCGGATTGCGGAATCCCAGGAAGACCGGTGCCAGGAAACAGGTGCCACTGTTTCAATATGTGTTACCTGATGCGTCTGTCACTGTGGTCTTTGAGCGGGTGTTGTTGGAATAACCTAAAACAATCATTCTGGAGTCAAGCCAGGGGATCTTCTTCGCTTTCTCGCTTTTTCCTCTTGGATTCATAATAGTTGCGTACAAAGGCCACCAGCTTGTCTGCGTATGAATGCAAAGGGGGACATTGGATATTCGTTGCGCTCAATGCTTGTGTGGTGTTGAAGCTATTGTAAAATGTCATGGTGTTCGTATAGTCTATGGCCTGTCTTTGGGTCCTGGAGATTTTTTCAATACCAGGGATGGTCTGAAGGATCTTTGTGAATCCCGCCAATACTCCCTTGGGCAATATTGAAGGAGCGTCCAGTTTTTCCTTGTTGATGCCTACACACCTCGCTACCAACTCGTATGCCGATTTTACGGAAATTGGATTGGGGTCCACCACGTGAAAAGTCTTTCCAATGGATTGTTTTTTCCTGCTGAGATAAAGGATCGTGTTGACCGCGTAATCCACTGGTATGACGTGTAGTGGTGCATTTTCGTTTCCGATCAGGGCCATGGATGAGAGAGGAGACGATGCTAGGAGGATACCTAAGTAGTATGGACCATCAAATCGTCCAATTTCACCTGTTTTGGAATCTCCAACCACGATGGATGGCCGAAAGATGCTGACAGGCAAGCGGCCCATTGCATCCCGGATTTTTCTTTCAGCTTCGAATTTGGTTCGTTCATAGAGATTTCTAAACTTCTGCCCACAGTCGAGTTCATCTTCTGTAACTACTCCTTGCCTGTCTCCTGAAACAAAGGCTGTGGATATGTAATTGAAGTGTTCCAATTTGCGGGTATCTTCAGCGAGTTCGATCAAATTGATGGTTCCCTGAACATTGACTCGCCACATGAGTTCGTCCGGCACCCCCAGGTATGAAATGGATGCCAGGTGATAGATGTCTGTAACCTTACCAAGTAGGTTTTTTACTTCGTCAGCCGAAAGACCAAGGTGCATGTCCGCTATATCGCCCGATAGCAGATTTACATTTTTATAACCTTGCCGACTTTTTCTTTTTACGAATTTTTTGGCATCTTCGATGAATTTTTCCTGCACCAGAAAATAGATGATACTCTTTGGCTCGTTTTCCAGTATGGCCCGTACAAGGTTTTTGCAGATGGAACCTGGGTAGCCGGTTACCAGGATGGTCCTTTTCTTTTGGGACTTTCGTGCGGTTTTTCGTGATGTCGACTTGGACGGTTTCCTAGTTGTTTTTGTAGAGTTGCGTTTTGCTGTGCTAGGCGTCATTGGACCCCTCCGATCTGACGAAACATCAACTTCAGTACGTTTTTCACTTGGCCCTCTGTATGTTCTAAGGAGCCTGCATTGTCTATCAGGTAGTCAGCCTGTAGGACTTTTTCCCATTCCGGAAGCTGCGATTCAAGGCGACCTTCAATCTCTCCACGGCAAAGGCCATCTCTTTTCATTACTCTCTCGATACGTAAATTCCGAGGTGTGGTCACCACAATCATTCCTGACAAGCCGAATCTTGTTCGGCTTTCGATCAGTACCGCGCCTTCGAGCACGGCCACAGAGCGCCTTGGGAGATGTAGTTCGTCGATTTGCTTTTTGACTTTGTTTGCAATGGCTGGGTGCATTAGATCTTCAAGCCAGTGGCGTTTTTCGGGGCTCGCGAATACTTCTGATCCGATACAACGCCTGTCAATGGTTCCTGACGGGGTTATGCATTGAGGAAATTTCGCTTTGACTAACGCTGTTTCACGGGAGTCTTTTTCGAGAATATCTTTTCCAATGGCGTCTGCATCGAATACAGCAACGTCACGTTGTGCAAACATGGCTGCTACGGTGCTTTTTCCGCAGCCCATGCCGCCGGTTAGACCAAACAGGAACATCTTATTACTCACTTACTTCTGGCTAGATGTACCCCGCGTAAACAGGAAAATCATCACCTTGTCGGAGTCAGGTTCAAAGAAAATCGTCAAACCCTTATCCGTGTACTTTATATACTTCAGCCCCTTTTTTGTGGTGCCTTCCAGGTATTGCTTACCATACACCCCTACCACCTGTGCCCTGGTCAACTCCCTGGCTGGTATGATGTCCATACGAAAGAGTTTTTCGTCTATGTCGAAAAAGAAGTCCGCTTGGAGGGCTCCTTCGATGGCTTCCTCTCCTTCGTAACGTATTCCGTCCGAAAGCTTTCCACCTTTCGAAAATTCTTTTGTAGGTGCACCGAATTTGTCGATCACCTGGGATTTCGTGGTCGTGCCGGGAATCATACCCTTCCATTGTTTGGCAACAGCTTTTCCTGTTGCAGTGGACATGAGCAGCCATGCAACGATAGTGGCTATGGTTGATACGCACGTGTTCGAGATAAACATGGACGGAAGGCTACCAAATCATGTTTGAAAAAGTCAACCTTGACGGAAATT
>CAYSLH010000118.1:0-13877 GCA_964431605.1 uncultured Myxococcales bacterium | reverse complement strand
TACAAGAATGTCGAAGGTTGCCATTTCGCTGTAATTTGCGGGAGAATCATCATCCATCACTCTAAGTCCTATGGTGTAACTACCTGGATAGTCGAACAAAACAGATGCGTACTGGTCTCCTCCTCCTATGGTGGGCGGCCCTCCACGGCCCTGAGGATAGCTGACCCACGTCCATTCGTAGCTACCTATCGTTCCGTCACAGTCAGTGGAAAAACCACCATTGAACTGCAGGGTATTTCCCATGTCCGTCTCCGCATAACCGGTATCGTTACCACCCTGGCGAATCACTGCCCTTGGTGCTGACAAGGCCTGGATGGTCAGGACATCAACCTCTGACCAATCACCGTGATCGTCTTTTACTTTCAGGCTCACGGAATACAGCCCCCCTCTCCTGGCAATCAAAAACGGAGTGGGACTTGCCGTGGATGACAGGGAGGAAGCTGGGCTTGAACAATTATCAGCCAACGGTTGGGAGTCGAGGGACCACTGGTACTCCACTACACTTCCGTCATTATCGAAACTCGAATTGCCATCGAGATTTATCCTGTCACCCCGGTTGACAGTTATGGAATCCTGAGTCGAACCGTTTGCCATGATTACTGCTGTTGGAAGAGCATTACCCTGCACTCCCTGGCCTGCCAAGGGAACCTGAATAGTTGAAGCCGATGGGTCATCACTGTCCAAAGTCAATATGGCCGAATCGCTACCAACTTGGGACGGCGAATACCTCAAGGTAAACTCCTGTTGCCCGTCCACCAAGACCACAAAAGGCAAAGACGGCAGACCATCTATGACGAACGGACCGGCCGGGGGGGTAAGAGTCACGGAGTTCAGGTTTAGTTCCCCTACCCCCACGTTTGATATGACGATTTGTACGTCCGTAGCCCAGTCACCTACCGGGACCTGCCCAAAATCCACACTTTGCGGTTCGACTTCGATAGCGGGTATTCCAGCCCTAGCCCTCATCAACACCGTGGCAGGAGAAGAATCTTGCAAAGAGTGTACTATGACCAAGTCTCCCTCGTATTCATTCCTGGATTGGGAATCGAACACTACATTCGCCGTAAGAAAATCTCCTTTGTTTATGTAAGTAGGAAGCTGGGATACAAGGCCACCTGCGGCATCGAGTAAAGTCACGGAAAAGGCAGAAGCCAAAGCCGGTTCCGGTGCCACGTCATCTATCCGCAAGACCGCATTTCCCGTTCCTTGGTTACTGATAGTAACAGGAAGCATTTCCGAAGTATCCAAAGGGACATCACCAAAATCCAGGGAAACAGGATCTACGGATATGGCGGCTTGGCCTTTGAACTCGCTAACCAGCTTTACATCCAACTGACCGGAATCAGGATCGTTTGAAAATATTCTCGCAACCGCAACGTCGGTCAACCCATCCGCGGCATTGTACTCCACTACGATGGTCTGTTCGTCTCCAGGTTCGATGGTCAGTTCCGGAGGCACTCCGGGTGTGATGCTGAACTCTCCGTCGGGATCATCTGCAAGGGTCACGACAGTGACCACCAAAGGAGCATCCCCATTGTTTTCAATCGTCAGATTTTGGCTTACTGCAACTCCAATGGTGACATTTCCGAAGTTCAACTCATAGGTCAGCCCCTGGGAGTCCTGTCTGACAATTATATCACCACCCAGAGAAATATCCGGTTGAGGACCAGGTGTATCATCTATGCCCTGCTCAGTGTCACCGGACGAATCCCCATCCGGAATCAGTTCCCCTCCATCCACGCCACCATCCTTCCTAGCCCCATTCACACACATGCCCCCCTCGCAAATTTCTGCATCACCACAATCATCATCATTGCTACATACTTTTGGATCCTTATCCCCTCCGATTCCAGTACATACTCCGTCGTTGCAATACTCGCCCTGGGCGCACTGGAAGTCGGTTGTACACTTCTGTCCGCCGTCCAAAGCAGTATCTCCACCACAAGCTGGCACAAACAGTGCAGCCAATAACGTAATCAACAACCATCCATTAACAGGATTGGAAATCCAGCGCGCGACAAACATTACAACCTCCGCAAAAACATGAACATTTCTATCAAAGTCTAGCCTGAATCCTAAAGCTAGTCTAGGGGTTGGCTTTCTTCAGCTTGGCTTTGACGCTAAGGATATCGCCCTTGTTCACAGTGACGGTTTTTTTCCAAGTCATGTATCTTGGCCTTTTGATTGTCAATTGAAGTGGCTGGCCTGCACATACATCATTTACCACGATGGGAGTCTTGCCAGGTACTTCATCGCCATTTACCTCAATCCTGGCTCCTGAAGGGCTGGATGAAATAGACAGGAACCCGGTACCGTTTACGCAATATTGTTTTTTCTCCAGAGTTATGGACAATTGCTTTGGCACCTTGGTCTGGAAGTCTAATACCTTTTCCCAAGGTTTGTAACCGGCAAGGAACAACCTGAGACGCAACGGCTGAGATTTTATACCTTTTATGGTCGTTGGTGCAACTCCGGTTTTTGCTCCGTCCACGTACACTTCGGCACCCCGAGGATCAGAGATGACCTCGATGAAGACTTTTTCGTCCAATACTGCCACAGGCTCTGTGTTTTTTCCGGTGGTGTTTTCGGTGGTTCCCTCGACGCCCGAATCGTGGGTTTCGATCTTTTTCGATACCTCGGATTTGTGTTGACCTATATTTTTTGAGGGTTCTTCGGAATCTTTTTCCAACACCTGTTGTTCGGAGTACAACTCGTCATGGACAGCAGTGGGCACCTGCCCTGCATGTCTTCCAACCAAAAACCATCCAAGAAATCCAAAGACCAAGGCCACCACCACAATATACAAAAAAGCTTTTTTCAGCCCCATGGTCTCTTCTATCAAAACTACCTCTTGCTCCTCGAAGACTTCACGGGATCGGTCCATGGCAGGTTTGAATGGAGTAATGGAACTAGATGAACTGGTTCGTGGTCTTGGTGCTTTCGGTTTAGGGCGCAAAGACCTGGAACCGACTTCAGGTGGAATAAACTCATCCAGGCCGACTGTCGCTATATCGTCATCTTCAAGCGCTCTTGCTGGTATGCCTGGCGGCGCAACCACGACCGGTTGAGTAGTCTCATCATCAAAAGCGTCTGTATCCAGATTTTCTTCATCGCCCGACCAGAAACTCTCCGGATCCAAAACAGGTGGGGGTGCATCCGTCCTTGGTGGACCCTTTTTTCCGCTACCTGCGCTCATTTGCACCTCCGCCGGGTAGAGAGTCATAAAACTCCTTTTCTGCCTGTTTGAGCCTCTTACTCGCCCTTGCGGCCAAACGATTGTGTTCCGTTACATGGTACGCCGAAAAGCCCAAATCCACGGCCCAGGAAAATCCTATCAACCCGAAGGACCATATTGATCCGGTATAGCGAAAGAACAAGCCTCCCAGGAGTGAACAAAAAATCAAATAGAAAAACATCTGCATCTTACCAGCATAAAGGTGACCCAAACCCAGTCCAGGGATGGCAGCCAAGGCCCAGGCCGGCCATACAGCCCTGAGCCGAGTTTCTTCCGGTGTGGGAAGAGCGTCAGAGATAAACATGGGCCTACCCCACTGAAGGTCGTCGGTATCGTCTTGCTCAGCTTCACCGACATTCGGGTCTATAACGGTCCCTGAGTCGTTTTCTGATGTTTCAGCTTCGGAATCATTCTGTGGAGATATTTTCCGAGTTCGAGTTTCCCGACTGTGCTCTTTTCTCTTCTCGTTGAAAAAAACCATTGAAGCCCTGTCCAGGGATTGTGCCGCCTGCTCCTGCCAGCCCGCTGCGACCATCAAGACAAGCTTTCCGTCCTCGGTCCACTCTGTACGATGAGGGATGTCCGATTCACGCAAAGCTGCCGTGTAGATTTCAGATTCCATGGGATTCGTGCAGATTTGCACTTCGATAAACCGAAGTTGCTGAGGATTGTCTTTCATAGCCCTGCCTCGATTACGATACCCAAGCAGACAGACTGCTGAAGCATTTGCGTGTGCCTAGATAAGATCATACCTGGTCTGTATGCAAAATCCAACCAGAGTCCATCAACACCCAGAGGTATGCTGAGCGCCAACTGCAATCCAACGACAGGTGAAGGGACATCCCCTCTGCCTGGCAGCCACTTCATGCCAAATAACAAGCCTGCACGCAATGGTCCATAGCGACCATCAGTCTCGAGGATCATGGAGTAAGAAGTTCCATCATCTACAAAAGTCATTCCACCGCTTATTCCACCTACGAAATGATCGAAAAAAAACAGGGCACGAGCCCCTAATAAAACACCCTCCAAACCATCACCAAGGGAGTATCCAGAAAACACCGACCCTCCCATTTTGTCTGATACAGGCGCATTCCATAAAAATTCCGGCTCGTTTTCAAGTGCCTCCCCGGCCAAAGACGGGCTTCTCGTACATAAAAGCATGACATAGACAGCAAGAAGGGACAAAATTCTCATATATACCTTATTACTGCAGCCAAAGGTCATGGTCAATCAAACCGGGCAAACGCCTGCTTCCTGCCTGTTCCGCGTTCTCTATATCGATATTTCAAACTGTATAAAATTCAAACCCATCCCAGGTGTCAAATAGACTGGAATAGTCTTTTTGCATGTGGTACTTTTCCGAATCTGGAAATGGCGTACTAACCACCCCGGGGAAATCACATGGCTCCTCGTTCGTATTTCTTTCGTTCAACAACCGGGTCTCTCATTGGCCCAATCTCCCTCAATACCGTTGCAGAGATGATCCGAGAGGGCAAGGTCAAGGCCAACACTCCGGTTTCTCTGGATGGTCAGGATTTCAAGCCCATGAAGGCTTTACCGGAATTGGCGACCTTGTTATCCGTGGACGTGGAACTGGAAGATTCCGATGATGAAGAATTTTTTGAGACTCCGCCCACCTATTCAGGTGACCTGCTCCAGGTCAGCATGCCGAAGTTGATGTATCATTTCACAGCAGCCAAGGCCAATGGCAAATTGCTGCTTACAAATAGAACGATTCGTAAAGAGGTATTTCTTCTCAATGGAAAACCCGTGGCGGCCAACTCCAACCAGGATAAGGACCGGCTTAGTGTTCACCTCGTGAAGAATAAAGTCGTGGATAGCGCCACGATGAAAAAACTTCTTGGGCTTCTTCACGGCAAAGAAGACAGACTCTCGGACCTGCTTGTTCAACGCAGAATCATCGAACCACACAAGTTATTTGAACACCTCAAAAACCAACTCCTTGAAAAAATACATGAAGTGTTTTCATGGCGCGTGGGACAATACGCCTTTTATGACGGACAGGAGCACAAGGGTTCCTTGCTGCCCCTGAACGCCAATCCCTGGGAGATAATTGCGAACGGGGTCAGGACAGGTTACAAACTTGCAGAGTTGCGAGTCCTTTTGGAACCACTGAAAAACAGGCTATTGCTTCAGCGAGACAATCCACATGTTCACGTCTCAAAGTTGCTCCTGCACCCCAAGGAACTAAAAGTGTTCAAGTCGGTTGCACAGGGACAAACACTAGGCAGTATTCTGAACCAGCTTGGTGGACGGCCTGAAGACGACAAAATGGTATTGTCCATGATCTATATGGGAATTGAAATCGAACTCATCGGCATCGGAGAAGAGCTTACATTGGACGAACAGCAGCAAGAAAGCCAACAAATAGGTGAAGAGTGGGACATGATGCTCAACGATGCCTTCGATGTGGATTCATTCGCTACGAATGATGGCGGCCAACAGATGCAAAGCTCTATCCAGACGTCGCCAACCTTGACCAGGCAAGAGCAAAATCTCTTAGAGAAGCTCAACTCCCTGAAAGAACAAAACCACTTTGAAAGACTTGGTATAAGTCCAGGCTCAACCATATCGGAGGCATCCAAGGCATTCATGAAAGTCGCAAGATCTTTTCATCCAGACCAGGTTCCCCAGGATGCGTCTGAAAACGTTCGAAAACTCACATCAGAAGTCTTTGCACTTTACAATGAAGCTCACCAGGTTTTATCTGATGAAAAAAAAGCAAAGGATTATGCCGAGGCCATCGAGGCCGGTTTCGAAGATGGCAAGGTTGATGTATCCAACATATTGGAATCAGAAGCCCTTTTTCAAAAAGGCGAAGTACTTATAAACAACAATAAATTCACAGAAGCTAAAAAGGTCTTTGAACAAGCCGTGGAGTTGAATCCGGACGAGGGCGAGTTTTTGATCTATCTGGGTTATGCGACGTTCTTCGCGAACACTAACGCGGGATCCATGGTCCAGGAACAGACGATCAACATGATAAAGCGTGGCTTGAGCATGAGAGACAACAATGTGGCAGCAGGATATCTTTTCCTTGGACGAATCTATAAAGCCATGGGTGATCTGGAAAAAGCCCAAAAGAATTTCAAGAAAGTTCTCTCACTGGAAAGTAAAAACCTGGATGCAGCAAGAGAACTCAGACTCCTGAACATGCGAACTCACAAAAAAAAGGGCCTTTTCAAGCGGAAATAACTGCTTTTGTACAGACCATACGGAGGTATGGCCATGAAAAAACTTGAATCAAAAACCGTCAAAGAGTTGATTGCCATGGCGAGAGAATGGGGCCTTAGCGGCTACTCTCGGCTAAAAAAGGCAGAACTCTTGAAGCTTCTGACAAAAAAATCCAACAAGACCGGACATGGCTCAACGAAAAAATCAAAGACCAAACAAAAACCATCGAACTCGAAATCAGCTAAAAAAACATCCACCCCAGGTAGCCTCGCTAAAAAGGCGCGTGCTCTTGCGTCCAAAGCCAGGTTGACCAGACGTAAAATCAGTCGACAACGAGCTGAATACTCGAAACCCGAAATTACCGAACTAAGTGGGGCAAAAAAGTCATCAGTAACGGGAAAAAAATCAGTTTCCAGAACAAATACCGGTCTAATCCAAGAACCCACATTGCATGCGAGCAAGGCAATCGATACTGGACTGCCACTTTCATATGGAGATGGAAGGTTCGGCCTTATGGCTCGAGATCCCCACTGGTTGTATTGTTTCTGGGACCTGACCCCCAAACAGCAACAAAAGCTTTGGAGCAGTGGCCATGCAGTATTGCGTGTTTTGAGTACAGGAAAAACAGGTCGGAGAGTGGTGGAAACCATCTCACTCAAAAAAGACGCTCGAAGCTGGTACGTACATGTCAAGGACGCAGACGTGGAGTACTTTTGTGAATTGTGCTGTATCGAACCAGATGATTCCCTCACCATAGTCTCAACCTCAAATCCATCCACCACGCCACCGGACTTCGCATCGAGACAAAAAGAACAAAAAGAACGAATCAAATCAGTCTCCACCGACTTGAAATCCGCCATCCCAAAAACAGCGCTTAGACCAGAACAAGGAAAAAGCAAAGTCAGCACAGAGTCAAAAGACGACTCATCCAATAAAATGACCTTTGCTGAACCATCACCGGGTATATTTCCAGGTTCCATGTCTCATCAGCATCAGATGGAAGCAGGGATCGGCCGGCCAGAAGCGGTCGGCCATTCTCCATCTCAACAGGGAGCTCTTTTCCATGTTCCTGAAACAAGGACCGATAAAAACGATTATTGGCTTACCATGGATGCGGACCTGGTAATCTATGGGGCCACACAGCCTGGCTCGAGATTAGTGCTGGCAAAAGTTCCCATCGAGTTGGATGATAATGGTCATTTCAGGGCCAGGTTCGCTTTTCCCGATGGCAGTCATGCATTCACCTTAGAGGCCACGAGTCCGGATGAATCACAACGCAAAAAAATTTCCATTAAAGTCACCAGGAGGACCGACTCCTGACCGGTAGATCATCCAGCCCCGGCAAGGTAATCCTTTTGCTCCATGCACACTTGCCGTTCGTACGTCATCCTGAGCACAAACAATTCCTAGAAGAGCAATGGTTGTTCGAATGTCTTAGTGAAAGTTACCTCCCACTGCTCGATTCATTCAACCGGCTGGCTAACTCCGGCTTGCAGTTCAAAATATCCATGAGTATATCGCCCACACTGCAAACCATGCTCTCGGATGAATTGCTCATGCACAGGTACGGTCAGTACTTGGAACACCAGGGAAGAATCATCGAAAAAGAGCTGGTGAGAACGATCCTGAAGCCACATACCAACAGATTGGCAAAGATGTACAGTGCCAGGCTCAAGCGCGCGAAGCGACAATTCTACGAAGATTACGACAAAAACGTCCTCCTGGGTTTTCGTCGACTCGCGGACAAGGGTTATTTGGAACTCATCACATCGAGCGCGACCCATTGTTTTCTGCCCTTGTTGCAACGCCATCCTTCTTCCATCCATGCTCAACTGCAGATGGCATGCAAGACCCACGAAAGGCTAATAGGAAAGGCTCCGGGTGGTATGTGGTTGCCCGAGTGCGGCTATTTCCAGGGTCTCGAGCAGCAATTGTCACCAATTGGTATCAACTATTTTTTCACCGATGCCCACGGCCTGACCTTGGCTAATCCGCCTGCGAGACACCACGTGTTCGCACCGATCATGACAGCTTCGAACACTGCCGTTTTCGCAAGAGACTTGGAGATTTCCAGGCTCGTGTGGAGCGCCCAACAGGGTTATCCCGGCCATCCAGATTACCGTGAGTTCTATTGGGATCTGGATAAAGATGTGGATGAAGATATTATTTCCGATTACCTTGGAGACGAGTTCCTGGGAAAAACCAGCACGGGAATAAAATATCATCGCATAACCGGAAAGACAGAAAACAAAGAGCCATATATCCCGGAGCAAGGCTACTCGAGAGCCTTGATGCATGCGAGGGATCTCCACACCCGAATCATTCGCCGGTTGGAACTGGCAAAAAAGGACATGCCCCGAATGGAGCCGGTGCTTGTGGCACCATTCGACGCTGAGTTATTCGGGCACTGGTGGTTCGAAGGGCCGTACTTTTTAGAGGAACTGATCAAACTCCTGGCACGGGCTCAAGGCGGCGTCAGCACAGATACTCCTTCTTTGTATCTGTCCCGGCAAAAAGACATTCAGCAGTCCCGCCCTGCGCCATCCAGTTGGGGACATGGCGGATATAATTCCGTGTGGCTCAACACCAAGACAGACTGGCTTTATAACCATCTGGACCGTGCCTGTTCGAGAATGGAAAGACTCTCCCGTGACAACCAGTCAGCTTCAGGATTAAAAGAGCGTGCTCTGGACCAGGCAGCCAGGGAGCTCATGCTTGCCCAGTCCTCAGACTGGGCTTTCATCATCAAGACAGGCACCAGCGTAGGATATGCAATGAAGGCCATACGTGATCACATCCTGGGCTTTACCGCTTTGGCCGATGAAATAGAGCAAGGCAACATCAACGTCCGTCGGTTGGAGACACTTGAAAAGAAAAACAATATCTTCCCTGACATGGATTTTCGATTCTTCGGACCATTGAAGTGATTTTCAACCGGCAAAATCTGAACGTTACAGTCACTGCAGGGTTTCGGGAAAATCCTTTACCAGTCTTTCGGCGATATCCTCGTCAAAGGTGTTTTCCAACAACTCGGCACGTTCCGCTTCAAGTTGGCGGGGCCTGTCGATCAGTTCTCTGCGAAGATCGCGTATGTCATCTTCATCCATCATCGCCCTTGCCTTGATTGCCTCCTTGAGCACCAGGTCATCCTCTGAAAGCTGCTGTATCTCTGTCTCCAGCAGTTTCAAACGCCCTAGCAAATAATGCAGAGCCAAAACAAACTGCCTTCTTGTACGCCAATATAAAAGCAACGCCCCAGCAAAAAAACCTATACCGAGGGCCGCAAATACCAACAACAACCATACTGCGCTAATGGAATCCATTTTATTCTTTCTTTGAGCTGTACCAATACCCTACAATTACATGATAAGGCATATTGTATATAGGAATCAACGGTTGATGAATTCTATGATTATTCCAACTCCATCTCTTTTTTCAGCACAGGCCAAAGGCCTTTGGCTTTTATGCTTGCTGATTTTTCAAACCCCTTCCCATGCAGCACAAACCACCGCAACGCAGGGCGCCAACAGACCTGTTTTGCAATATTCCATGCATCGAGCTGAATTGGAATCTCACAGGCACCTTCCCCTTGCGACCAGAGTTGCACCTGCTGCGGACATTCTGCAACATGCTGCAAAAACCAGATCCCTTCAACGAGTGGTTTATGGTTATTACCCTTATTGGGTTCAAGACCTCGAATCCATAAGATTCGAAGACATTACCCACCTAGCCTGGTTTGCCGTGGAATTGAACTCTATTGGTGACGTAGTAGCGTCACACGGTTGGCCAGACACTGTCACAGTCGAGGCATGTCACGCAGCAGGAGTAAAAGTCCACCTTACATTCACCCTCTTTGACGGAGATGCGATAAAGACCCTGGTGTCCAGCAACGCCTCCCATGCCATTGACAACATGATCGACATGATGGAAGAGGGAAATGCTGACGGGATCTCGGTGGACTTCGAAGGATTGAAATCCGGTACCAGAGATATGTTCAGCTCTTTCATTTGCAGCCTGCGCCAAAGACTCACCGAGCGTGGTCACCCAAATGCTCAGATAAGTATCGCGGCACCTGCGGTGGATTGGAATTCTCAATTCGATCTCGATGCGCTCCTCGATTGTGCAGACTGGTTCTTCATCATGGGATACGGATATTTTTGGAGTGGATCTTCTGTGGCGGGCCCCATCGGAATATTGAAGCTAAGTCCTTTTTGGAAAAATTTCCAAAGCTGGTCAATGCTCAGAAGCCTTGCTGAATATTCGAAATTAATTCCAGCATCAAAAAGAAGACAAGTGATTCACGGCGTTCCATATTACGGACGAGAGTGGACTACTGATTCTTCAGACCCAGGTTCAGCCACAACCGGTCACGTTGGAGCCGTAACATATAGCGCTTGTATGGACGACTTGCGCGATGGAAAGCTCAGACAATATGACGAGGGTTGTGAAAACCCCTGGTATACATGGATACAATCAGGAGCCTGGCACCAGGTCTGGTATGACGACGAAGCAAGCCTTGCGGCAAAGTATTCACTCGCACTGGACCAGGATATCGGGGGCATAGGGATGTGGGCCCTCAATTATGACGTGCCACACCAAGAGTTGTGGAATCTTGTGGAAGAAAAATTTTCATCTCCTCCCCCTACTCCTCTTGGGCACAGATTAAACCCCATTTTCGTGGATCATTTTCCATTCGAAGATTCACGAGATACTTCAATTGGCCCAGGGTGCTACTTCAACTTTTATTCATGCAGCCCGGATTTGCCTGAATATGGAAGGGAATGGGTATACGAGATAGACGTTTGCCAACCTGGCTTGGTAACCGCGAGCGTTGCCGAGTATGAAGACCGGGATCCGGACCTTGCGCTCCTTTATGCACCCGAGCAGGACGCATGTCTTGCAAGAGCTCACACTGACTTGGAAACCCACATTTCTCCAGGAAGTTATTATCTGGTGGTGGACACTTTCGTTGATGGGAACTTGGAACTTGCAGGCCCCTATGACCTCTTTGTGGATTTTACTCCGGACCAGGATAGCGATCCGTGCCCGCAAGACATGGTCTGCGCTGATGGAGCCTGTCAGTGCCGGGACAACTCCTTGACAGACTGCGGCAAGTGTGTGGACACGAATACTGATCCGCAAAACTGCGGTCAGTGTGGTGTTGTGTGTAAAGGTTACCAGACATGCGAGCAAGGTAATTGCGAAGGCGATCCGGATGAACCGGATGCTGGACTCCAGGACGGGTTCAGCGAAGTTGACAATATAAAGTTCTCTGACACTGGTTGTGGATGCGGTAACCGTTCATCTGGCATTTTCTCCCTGTTAGTATTTTTTGTACTTATCCTGATCATGAAAATCTCGAGGTCTGCAGGCTTGACGTCATCTTTGAATAAGGTAAGGATGAGGCGCCATAGGGACATTGGCAAAAGGGAAGACAAATGATCGATGTTGAACCTAACGATCTGTCCATTGTAAAAAAGATCTTGGCAAAGTACGTCCCTGAAAGCGAAGTACGCGTCTTTGGATCCAGGGTCAAGGGTAATGCCAGAAAATTTTCAGACCTGGACTTGGCCATTGTCTGTGACGTAGCGCTGGACCCAAACCTCATGATCGACATTAAAAATGCTTTTGATGAGTCGGAGTTACCCATCAAGGTTGATATACATGATTGGCGATCCATAGGCCAATCGTTTCAAAAGATCATTGAAGAAAAATATGAAGTACTTCAATTGAACAACCAATCTGATTGAATTTTTCAATACAGGTGTTTGCTCAAATCGTTACGGAGACAATGCCTGAAATTCCTCAGCAAAAAGTTCCTGAGCCAAAAGTACCTATCCAAAAAGTCATGGTTTTGTTTGTCTAACGCTCCGAGATGAGATAGTTAGATTCCATATTACAAAACAGGAGGAAGACCCATGTCGGACATTATCTGGGAACCCACTGGCAAATACCTCGAAGACAGCAACATAAAGCACTTCATGGACAAGCACGGAATTTCCACGTACGAAGAGTTGGTACGCCGTTCCACCGATGATATCGATTGGTTTTGGCCCGCCATGTTGGAAGACCGAAACGTCAAGTGGTATAAAAAATTTCACAGACTTTATGATACAGGTGATTCCAAGAGCTTCGAATGGACAAAGTGGTTTCTGGGTGGAGAACTGAACATCGCGTATAACTGTCTCGATCGTCACGCAGAAAATCCCGACACTAGAGAACGAACCGCGTTCATCTGGGAAGCAGAAGATGGTTCATCCGAACAATGGACCTATGACAAACTCAATCGAGAGGCCAACAAGTTCGCCAATGCTCTAAGATCCATGGGGTTGGAGAAGGGCGACATGGTGGGATTCTACATGCCCATGGTGCCTCAACTCATGCCGGCTTTTTGGGGATGCATCAAGGCAGGATGCCCGTTCATACCTGTCTTCTCAGGCTTTGGTCCCGCCGCCCTTTCCGTGAGGATGGAAGATGCGCAGGCGAAACTACTCATTACGGCCGATGGCTCCAGGCGCCGGGGTAAAACCGTAGATCTCAAGCCTACCTGTGACCAGGTTGCAGATTCGGTAAAAAGCATTCGTCACGTGCTGGTAGCCAAACGCCTTGGCGACGTCGAGCTTTCCTGGAACGAGGGGCGAGACAAGTGGTGGCACGATGTGGTCGATTCGCAACCGGATACATTCGAGACCGAGCATATGGACTCTGAAGATACTGTCATGGTGCTATATTCGTCCGGTACCACCGGAAAGCCCAAGGGCACGGTTCATACCCATGCAGGAGCCTTGGCCCAGATCGTCAAGGAATTGGGATTTGCTTTCGATGTCAAGCCGGATGATCGGTTCTTCTGGGTTACGGACATTGGATGGATGATGGGTCCATGGCAATTCATCGGTGTCGGACACCACGGCGCCACCCACGTAATCTTCGAAGGGGCTCCAAATTACCCGGAACCGGACAAGGTCTGGGAAATCGTGGAGAGACAAAGAATAACTCACCTCGGCATATCCCCTACCCTCATTCGACTCCTTATGAGGTCCGGTACCGAGTGGACCGCCAAGCACGACCTTTCGTCACTGCGAATACTTGGCTCAACCGGTGAGACATGGGATCCCGAGTCCTATTCCTGGTTCTTTGAAAACGTCGGTTCCAAACGTTGTCCCATAATCAACATATCCGGCGGTACCGAGATGGTTGGATGTCTGCTGTCGCCTCTTCCCATAACCTCTCTCAAGTCATGTACTCTAAGGGGTCCCGGGCTTGGTATGGACATAGATGTATTTGATGATGATGGCAACCCAGTACGCGGCAAGGTCGGACACCTTGTATGTAAAAAGCCATGCCCTTCGTTTACACGGGGATTTCTAAAGGACCCCGACAGGTATATCGACACCTATTTTTCACGTTGGCCGAACGTCTGGTATCATGGAGACTTCGCTTCAGTGGA
>CAYSLH010000117.1:0-14010 GCA_964431605.1 uncultured Myxococcales bacterium | reverse complement strand
GAAAACGGCGACGATGGGACTCTTCTCGGCGCCATGAGAAAAGGGCGTCATGTAGAAAATAGATGCAAACACGAATATTGCTGTCCCCAATTTCATTTCGCCCGTACCTCCTAGTTGGCTTCCCGATGGCAGAATATCAGGTTTGGACCTTGGAGATCAAACGGCTATTTTAGTATGGAGCAGGTTTGATCCGTTTTTTTTGTTTCGATGCGGGGGGGGGTTACACAATGCACGGACTTCAATTAGGCGCTAAATACTAAATGGATGCCACCCTCTTGGTTAAAAAAGTAAATCAACGAAATGAAGATATACATCGTCGGCGTCCTATTTCCACGGCACGCCGTCGCGTTTTTCTTGGTCGTCGTCATCCATCGTGAATTATACCGACCACGCCTGGGGCATCTACTTCTACTACGGCGACGTGGATTTCAGCGACAAGGGCAATACCAACAAGGCCCCTTGTGTGCGTGCCGGGCCGTGAATTGGTAACTCGATCATCTGAGCCAGTCCTCGGGTGCATGCACTGATATTGATCATCCTGATCGGACACATAGACCGAGATCCAATTTTCAGTCATCCATCTGCCGGTGGTTTTCCGGTCCCTGGAGTTATCATGGTTTTTATTGCCTCGATACAGCGATCCTGGTCCTTTTGCCAAGCGGAGTATGGCAAGGGCATGACTGTCATGCCGGCCCGGTGCAACATTCTGTACCTTTCCAGGCTGAAGGCGGGAGCGAACCTGCCTGGATAACCGATGAGGTCTATACCCAAGGCCGACTCATTCTGTACGGCCACTAAGTCGAGTTCGAGTCCGGCCAGGGCAAACGCGGCATATACTTTCATGCCCTCGGCCACCAGACGGGATTGAACCTGCCGGAGAAAATCGTCCTGAGGTAAGCTGTCCGATGGGCTTACTGGTGGCTCGATGGATTGAACCCCAGACAAAAAGCGCCCGAAAAGAGTTGACCCGGGAACCTTCTGAGGTGAGATGGAAGAATAAACTATCTCCAGGTTCCGTGCACGGGTGACCGACACGTTGAACACATCAGGTCGATTCAGGTATCTGAAAGTAGCAGAATTGGCCTTTTCATCCACTGCAAAAGACAGGAACATGACATCTCGCTCATCGCCTTGAAAAGCATAGGCTGTTCCAATTTTTATCTCATGCTTTTCAATGGCCGTGGTCGAGAGTCTCTTTTGCGCCAAGGCGCGAATCTCGTCCACCTGGTCGCGAAATGGAGAAAGAATGCCTATGGATTGACACATGCTACCATCCACAGACTCCTCACGTTTGACCAAAGAGGCCACCTCGTCCATCAAGGCCTCGGCTTCCTGCTGATTTGCGCCTGCCGGCACCTTTACTCCATTTACCAGCCTCAACTGCATGACGCCCCGCTCGTCCTTGCCCGGAACCATGGTCATCACCTTCAGGGCTCCGGAATAAAACTCCTTATTGGAAAAAGCGATTATGGGTGGACGGGACCGAAAATGTTCATCCAAAAACACCACCTGCTGCTGTGATTCACACACCGACTCCACACGGTCGAGTACACTCTTTTGCCTGTAATCAAAATCTTCACGCTCCTGTTGGTCTATCTCGTAGTGGTCGGCGATCATGCTCTGCCGACGCCGTGACAAAAAGGATATATGCCTAAGCTGCTTTGGATCACCAACGACCACTGAGCGCTTGGCACGCTGGAAGACCGGCAAACAGGTCGCCATGTCACACTGGGTGGCTTCGTCCATTATGACCAGGTCGAACATCTCCCGCTCCATGGGAAGCATCAGATGCGCTCCTGTCATGGTGGTCATCCACACAGGAAAAGTCTGGAGCAGGACGTGCAGATCGATCTCTGAAAAAAAACGTTCCTGTCGAGAGGACCTGCGAGCACGAAGTGCCTGGAGAAAATGCTTCAGGTCGCGGCGATGTTCCTTCAGAACACGCTCCATGCGCTTTCTCATGTTCATCTTCACCATATCTGATATCAGCGCGATGCGGTCCTGTAGAAGCTTTTGGTATTCGCTCATCAGCTCCCACTGGGGAGGTCCTGAAAACACCTTCCTTCGAAGCAACATCCTCCTAAAGGGACGAACCAGCCCTGAAAAAAAACCCGTCTTCGCCTCGGAAGTCAACAAGCCAAGGGATCGTTCCGCCTCGTCTAAAACAGCTATCCTCTGACTCAAACCTGAAATCTTTTTATCGAGGCTCTCACGTTGTCTCGCCGCATCAGTCAAAAAGTCTTCATCCACATCTGGCAGAGGAATCCACCCACGTAGAAAATCTTGTATGAAGCCCTTGAGCTTCTTCAGGTACTCATGCTTGCCTCCCCTGACGACAAATGCGTCTGTGCCCAGCATGGCCTGTAGCTTTTCAGCTATCACGTCCAAAGATTGCTGCGTCTTTGACGCGAACAACACCGACTGTCCACGCGCTAAGTGGTCTAGGGCCACTGCGGCCGAGGTAAAACTCTTGCCCGTACCGGGAGGGCCCACCAACAAGGTCAGGGACGAAGCGTATGCCGAATCAAGGGCTGATTGCTGAGGTTTACTCAACAATGCGGGAACCTGGTGCTCGCTGGAGACAGATTTGTCCGGTTCAGCAGGTCGCCCCAGGATCGCACTCAAAGAACCGGAGAGAAGAGCTTCATCTTTTTCCGCCACAGTAGACAGAGTCGCCAACTCGTACAAAACCCCCCTGGTCTCGGGAGGATTGTCGATTAGGGCAAAAGCCGCACCAGGCAGACACTGCAGATGAGATGATTCGGCGGACTTGCCCAGCTTGTATCTTCTCCTGACTTCGGCCTCGTCCATCAGTTTAGGAAAAGAATACAGTTCACTTACATCCAAGCCTGGTAAGAGATCTTCGAGCGATTTTGCCAAGTCGAAAATACGTTCTGCGTCAAAGGGAAGATCGGGAAAATCATCTAACAATCCGCTCAACAAATCCGTCGAAGCATGCTGCTGTTGTATCAAAGCCTCTAAGACCGGAATGTTGAACCTGGTCTCGGACAGGTCCGGTACGGCAAAAACCATGGGCTCGGACGCCACCATCTCTGTCTCCATTCGAACCGGGTAATATATCAATGGAGCACACATTTTTCTTTCGCGTCCGGCCAATTTCAACCTGTCACCTGTAATAAAAAAAACGGTATAGACCAGGCTTCGCTCGCGCTTATACAAGGCAACGGTTTTGGTGATTTCCTCTCCCCATGCAGGATCAACCGCAAGCCTTCCGATGGTACCGTCTAAGATTTCGTCCTTGCCGGAAAGGATGTTTAGGTTGTGCACACTATCGGCAAACACATCCACCACTGCCCTCTCGCGGCTGTCTGCCTGATGGCAATCATGCAACAACCTGATAATTCGATAACTTTCGGCCATAAAAAGAGAGTATAGTCTATTTTCACATGGCACAACAAAGATCTACTCATGAACGTCCATATCATTCAGCTTACGTGAAGGATTACTGGTTCCATCGGGCATTTTTCGGTGTCCGACATGGCCGACGAAAATCGTAACACACGATTTGATGCAAGACGTCTCCCCGCTTATACTTCAAGTATTCAGTCCCACGAGAATAAGGTCCATTACGCTGGTGACAAATTTTTCCAGGGTTTTTCTCGTTCTGAAACGATAATATGGTGGCGTCATGAACTCGAAAAGATTGGCGAGCAATTGTCCTGTCTCGTCAGGGTCCTCTACGTTGAACACACCGGACGAATTTCCCTGGCGCAGGATTTCAGCCAACAACTGTCCATGCCGGCGCACGTACCTGTCGAGCCTCTGAACTATCTCGGGAAGGATGGAGGCGATGACGTCCTGAGAATGGGGATAACGATGAACGAGGTCGAACAGGGTCATGATCCTATACAGCACACAGGCCCTGATACGATCCTGGGGCGATTTATCCTCTGATGCGATGCTCTCAAGCTTCCTGGTGATACGATCGTTGGTCAAATCCGTCAACGCCAACATTATGTCTTTTTTCGATCTGAAGTACAGGTATACAGTACCCTTGCCGACCCTGGCCTTCCTGGCGATATCGTCAATGGTTGTCTTGTTGTAACCATAGTGCCTGATGAGTTCCCAGGCGGAACGCAGTATGGCCTGGCGTTTTTGCTCCTTGTCCCCGTAGTCCTTTGCGCTCAAGGTCATGGAATCTTACCGGTATTTTCTTTTGGTCACTCGGAAGTAGAGACGTTCGACACAGAAGAAAGAGATTGGCTCAGGACAAAAGCGGCCTGCAGGTACGAGGTGGGGCAAAGGGGGAAGCACTCCTTGCAATCGTTACACACACTTGAAGCAATCTCCGGAACGAACCGTATCTCCTTACGATATCCCCTGTCAACGAAGCCCACGGCATCGAGTTTCTTGATCTCGGAACAATACCTGACACAAAGGCCACAATGGACGCAGAAGGAAGCTTCCTTTTCGAAGCGTTGAGCATCTGCGCCGTACTCCTCGGCATAACGTTTCAAAATCTCCGAATCAGGAGCGCGGGCCAGCAACAGCTCCAGGATGGTCTTTCGAATCTTTTGGATCTTTGCCGAGTTGGTTTTCACCACCAGGTCCTGAGCCGCCTCGTACACACATGACACCACGAGCTTCGTCCTGTTGTTGGATGCCACCTCCACCATGCAAAGCCTGCAACCACCATAGGGTTTGAGTTTATGGTGATGGCAGAGAGTAGGAATACTTATGCCCGCTGCTTGGGCCGCCTCTAAAACGGTCATACCAGGTTCGGCACTGACCTCTTGTCCATCGATTTGCATACTAATGTCACTCATTTTTCTTTGCTCTTTCTGAGTATCGTTCTTTTTTCCTCGGCCAGGGGCGGCGGGACCTGCTCACCTGAGATTTTTTTCACAGCATGGAATTTTTCCGGGCACACGTCGAAGCATATTCCACACTTGATGCATTTCTCCTGGTCGATGACGTGGATCTTTTTCTTTGCCCCGTCTATGGCTCCTGTGGGGCATTTTTTGAAACACAGCAGGCAGGCCTTACACTCTCCAGGCTCGATGTAGTATGAGGTCAATTCCTTGCAGGACAATGCCGGACACTTTTTTTGTGTGATGTGAGCCTCATACTCATCCCTGAAATACCTGATAGTACTCAGCAACGGATTTGCCGCACTCTTTCCCAGCGCGCAAAGAGAGGCATCCCTGGCCACCTCGGCCAAATCCTCCAATGTCTCCAGATCCCCTTGCCGTCCTTCACCGCGGGTAATGCGTGTCAGTATCTTGTGCATCTGACGCAAACCTTCACGACATGGCACACACTTGCCGCACGATTCGTCCGCCAGAAAGTCGATAAAATACCTGGCCACGTCAACCATGCAGGTATCCTCGTCCATGACGATCATTCCACCGGAGCCCATCATGGATCCCGCGTCGGTGAGTTCATCAAATCCAACTTTCAAATCCAGCATCTGCTCAGGCAGGCAACCTCCCGAAGGACCGCCGGTCTGGACGGCCTTGAACTTCTTGCCTCCAGGTATGCCGCCACCGATTTCGTATATAACGTCCCTGAGAGTGATACCCATGGGGACTTCCACCAGGCCGGTGTTGTTAATTTTCCCCACCAGTGCGAATATCTTGGTGCCCTTGCTCTTTTCGGTTCCAATCCCTGCAAACCATTCAGCCCCTTTGTTGATGATGACAGGCACGTTCGCCCATGTCTCGACATTGTTCAACACGCTGGGTTTGTTCCAAAGTCCCTTGATGTTAGAGCGGACGTATTTGGGCCTGGGCTCTCCCACCCGTCCCTCCAGCGCGGTCATCAACGCGGTGGACTCGCCACACACAAAAGCTCCGGCGCCCCTATGAACTATGACATGGAAATCAAAACCGGAACCTAGAATATTCTTTCCCAATAATCCATACCGCTCTGCAAGGTCTATGGCGAGAAGCAGGTTTTCCACAGCCAGGGGATACTCCTGGCGAACGTAGACATAACCTTCGTGAGCACCAATGGTGTAAGCGCCGATTATAAGGCCCTCGAGGATGGAGTGAGGGTTTCCTTCCAAAAGAGCCCTGTCCATGAACGCGCCGGGATCACCTTCATCTGCGTTGACGATGACGTACTTCACATCGTCTGGAGCGTTGCGAGCACCTTCCCATTTCATACCGGTCGGAAAACCGGCCCCGCCCCTTCCCCTGAGGTTTGATTTTTTGATCTCCTCGAGAACCTGCTCTGGGCTCATGTGTGAAAGCACCTTGGCGAGGGCGGAATATCCACCGATGGCAAGGTAGTCATCGAGGCTCTTGGAGTCGATCTTGATGTTATCGCATAACAACCTGCGTTCCTGGTTTTTATAAAACGGGATCTCGGATTCCTTGGCGATTCGCTTTGAAGTCACTGGATCTTCGAACAATAATCGTTCCACTATTTCCTTGTTCTTGACAGTGCTCGTAACGATTTCGGAAACATCATCAGGAGTTACCTTCAGGTAACAAGTCTCCCCAGGATACACCACCACCACAGGACCTCGTTCGCAAAAGCCCGGACACCCTGTACCCCTCGTCTCCACCACAGCATCCAAGCCTTGTTTGGCCAACTCTTCCGAAAAAGCGGAAATGACCTTCTTCGCCCCCAGGGCAAGGCAACCGGAACCTGCACAAATGGAAATACGTGTTGCGTCGGGATTCCTTTCAGACAGCAATCCCTGTCGATATTTTTCAAGTGCTTCGGGCGAACTTAAGGTCACCATTTTCTTCCTCTACTCATAGCCATCCAACACGTCAGCAGTGTCGGCCGCAGAAATCTTTCCATGGGTCATACCGTCTATCTCGACCACAGGTCCAAGGGCGCAACAGCCAAGGCAGTTTACGGTCTCGAGGCTGAACTTCAGATCCAGGTCTGTCTCTCCCGGAGCAATTCCGGTCAGGTCCTGTATCGTATCCAGGACACGAGAAGCCCCGCGAATATGACAAGCTGTGCCCATGCACACGTTGATCTGATGACGGCCTTTCGGAGCCAGACCGAACGCCTTGTAAAAGGTCGCGATGTGCAACATACGGGACATGGGAACATCCAGCCTCTCGCTGACCCTTTCCAGTGCAGAGCGTGGAAGCCATCGGTTTTCGTTTTGAATGTCCAGCATCACCTGGATGAGAAAACTTGCCTTGCCTTCATACCTGTCGATGATTTCATCGATTCTTTCGTTATCCATGGCCGCTTTCTTGTTCCTCTGGTCAAAAGTCCGCTCGTACCCGCCAAGTACGACACCCAATCATTCCGTGCTCAAGCAATCACGTAATTTTTTTGTTTCGAATCGTACCTCACCATTCCCTCGCCAAGACAACTACCAATATGCTTCGATACTTCGGAAGGGCTCAGGTCGAGAGCATTTGAAATCTCTTGATTGGACAAAGGAGCCCTGGCTAAAAGCAGCAGGATCTCGTTCATCACGAATTTGTCAGCAATCAAGTCATGGAAAAGATTGTTGACTTCTTCGCTGTTGAAATACTCATCGTATTCTTCCTCTGTCTTGAACCTGACTCTCAGCTTTTCCCTTTCAACTAGTTTCAAATACGGGACCATCTTGGCCGCAGCTTCAAGCTTCATCTTCAACAGTTTCCGGTCCATCCCCTCGGCCGTTCCCACCGGGCCCATTTCTTTGAGCTTGTCTACGAAATCGTTCATCACCTCGGCAAACCTGATCCCCTCCGACGCAGACACCCACTCGAGCCTGAGTCGCTGAGGGTTGAGTCCAACGTATTGGAGGAGTTTCCTGGTCAGGTGCATCATGCTCAAAGCATCGTAGTTGCCCTCTGTCACATAGTGACATTCACCCAACCAGCAACCGCCGATAAAAACACCGTCATGGCCATTAGACAAGGCCCTGATAACGAAAGCAGGGTCCACCCTGCCGGAACACATCAACCTTATTATCCTGATGTTGGGAGCATACTGATACCTGGATACACCGGCCAGGTCGGCGCCGGCATAACAACACCAGTTGCATAAAAATCCCAAAATTTTTGGGTCGAACTCATGCCCTGAAGCCATTTCAGACTCACTCCTATAGCGCCTTGGCGCCTTATCTACCCACCAAATCCGTCAAAGGCAGGATCATCGTCCGTGGTTACGAGTGCTGAATCGATCTGGTAAAAGATTTCCTCATCCGTATAGTGTTTCAGGCTGATGGCGCTGGTTGGACACTTTGCATTACAAAGACCGTCGCCCTTGCAAAGCACTGGATTGACCTTGGCCTTGCTGCCCTTGGCTGTGTCGTAAAACTCTATTGCACCGTAGGTACATGCGCTGATACATGCTCCACACGATACGCACTCGTCCTCGTCCACCTCGCAAACCGATCCGGAAGCCGTAATGGTATCATGGGAAAGCAGACTTGCAGCACGTCCCGCTGCCCCCATGGCCTGGCTTATGGTCTCGCTTATGTGTTTAGGATAGTGGTTGGTACCACACAAAAAGACACCTTCTGCGGAAAAATCCACCGGCCTCAGTTTTACATGGGCCTCTTGTAAAAACCCGTCCGGATTCATGGCAACCTTGAACAGCTTGGCTATGTCCTTGGTGCCTTCCGCTGGGACCACGGCAGCCGATAGAACGAGTGCGTCAGCATCGATCTCGAGTTCTTTACCCAACACCGGGTCAGGGACACTGACCCTCAAGATGGATCTGCCGTCTTGCTCGACCGCCACCACCGAGGGTTTGTGCTCGGGTTCCCAACGGATGAATCTCACGTCCCTGGATGCAGCCTCGCGGTAATAGTCCTCTTTGAATCCATAGGTCCTCATGTCCCGATACAGGACATAGACATCCATTTCTGGTTTCAGTTCTTTCAGCTTCAGGGCGTTTTTCACCGCCTGGCCGCAACAGACCCTCGAACAATAATTCCTGCCTTCTTCCCTGCTTCCCACACACTGGATCATGACCAGACTGTCAGAGGCCAATAGCTTTTCGTCCTTTTGTGACAGCAACTTTTCCAGTTGAAGTTGCGTAACCACCCGATCATCCTGACCGTATAGATACTCGGTAGGCTTGTATTCGTCGGCACCGGTTGCCAGTATGATGGCGCCGTGGATGATCTCCAAAGATCTTCCCTCTGAATGGACCTTGGTCGAGAAGTTACCCACGTAACCTGATACCGTCTCTATGGCCGCTTCGTGATACACGTGAACCAACGGGTGCTGATATATTTTATGGATAATCTCGTCAAGAAAGGCCTGGACATCGATCCCTTCCAGGGTTCGCAGGATTTGCCTTGCCGTTCCTCCCAACTGGGATTTTTTTTCCAATAGGAACACTTCGAACCCCTGCTCCGCAAGCCCCAGGGCGCTTGTCATTCCAGCTAGTCCACCACCCACCACCAGGCATCTTTTGTCCACCGGAAGATCGAATTCGCGCAAAGGCTCCAAGTGGGTGGTCCTGGCCACAGACATGCGCACCAGGTCCTTGGCTTTACGGGTAGCAGCTTCTTTTTCCTTGGAGTGCACCCAGGAACAATGCTCCCTGATGTTGGCCATATCGTAAAAATACTGGTTTATTCCTCCTTCGCGAAGGGTATCCCGGAACAAGGGTTCATGGGTCCTGGGAGTGCATGCGGCTACCACCACACGATTGAGGCCTTTTTTCCGTATAGTCTCGGATATCTCCTTGGCAGTATCCGTAGAACAAGCGAACAAGCTTGCCTCTGCATGAGCCACGTTGTCTAGGCCCTTGGAGTATTCCACCACAGATGGGACATCCACCACCCTGCCGATATTGGCACCGCAGGCGCAGACAAAGACTCCAACCTTGAGTTCCTCTTCTGAGACATCCCTCTCCTCTGGATAAACCCTGTCCCTGGCCAGATCCCCTTTACGATAAGACAGAAGTTGCCCACTGAGACAAGCCGCCGCACTGGCAGAGACCACCGATTCAGGTATGTCCATGGGCCCCTGGAAAGCCCCGCTTACGAACACCCCTGGACGCGTGGTCTCGATGGGGTTCAGGGGGTTGGTTTTACAAAATCCATGATGATTGAGTTCTATTTGAAACTTTTCCGCCAGGCCCTTTGCATCAGCCGGAGGATTCAATCCAACGGACAAAACCACCAGGTCGAACTCCTCCTCTTTGACACCTTGATCGTAGGTTGAATACCTGATGGTTACGTTCTTCGTCTCAGGATCCTCTTTCCCCACCGATACGTAACTCCTGATGAAACGCACATTGGACAGGTCCCTGGCTCTTTGGTAGAAACGTTCGAAATCCTTTCCGTATGCCCGGATATCGTTATGGAACACCACCGCTTCCAAGTCAGCGTCGTGGTCTTTAGCCAGGATTACCTGTTTTTGAGTATACGAGCAGCACACAGCCGAACAGTAGCTGTTACCCCCTTCGAGAACCTGCCTGGAGCCCACGCATTGTATCCAAGCCACCTTGTGAGGATGTCTTTTGTCGGATGGACGAAGGATTTCTCCTTCGTGTGGACCGGTGGAACACAGCAACCTCTCGAAGTCAAGACTGGTGACCACGTTCTCCATGGTTCCATAACCGAAGTCACCCCTCACAGATGGATCGAAAACGTCATACCCAGGAGAAAGCACAATGGCTCCCACGTTCACCTGAACTTTTTCCGGCTTCTGATTGAAGTCAATGGCCTCGTTCTCACAGACACCGGAACAGATATTGCACTTGCCCTCCGCGAGGTACAGGCATCGGTCTGGATCGATATAGGTAACCAGGGGAACAGCCTGTGAGAAATATATATGGATCGCTTTGTTCAACGAAAGATTCTGGTTGAACGGATCGGGAACCATTACAGGGCAATACTCCACACAGGTCGTACAACCGGTACATTTGTCCTCGATGATGTACCTTGGCTTTTTCACCAAGGTGACCTTGAAATCACCAGGTCCACCTTCCACGCTATCGACCTCGGTGTACGTGAGGATTTCAATATTTGGATGCCGATCGCATTCGATGAACTTGGGTGATTCTATGCACATGGAGCAATCATTGGTGGGAAAGGTCTTGTCCAACTGGGCCATCTTCCCACCGATGGTAGGCGACTTTTCCACCAGGTAGACCCTGAACCCGGACGAAGCCAGATCAAGGGCGGCCTGAATACCGCTGATACCGCCGCCCACCACCATGACGTCCCCAAGGGTGTCGGCAGCATTATTGAGTGCTGATGCTGATGTCTTTTCCAATTCTTTTCATCCTCGTTCCAGGTTCTCAGAGCAGCTAAATCACTTCCTGGATGATCTCGGTTATGTCCTTTATCTCGGGGGCATCATCATCTAAGCCTAGCCTGCTGTCTTCGAAATTTGTAATACAGTACGGGCAACAAGTTGCCAGGACTCCGGCTCCGACTTCACTCGCCTGTTCCAGCCTCGAGTCTGAAAACCGCTCGGCCTTGGGAGTATCCATCCAGATCCTGCCACCCCCACCTCCGCAACAAAGGCTGTTTTCACGATTGTCACGCATCTCGACCAGTTCAAGTCCTGGAATGGCCTTCAAGACCTGACGCGGTTCGTCGTAAATATGGTTATGTCGACCGAGATAACAGGGATCGTGATAGGTCACCTTCTTTGCATACTGCCCTTTCAGTTCCAGCCTTCCTTGCTTGATGAGATCGAAAATGAACTCAGAAGCATGGACCACATCGAAATTCACCATGAACTCCGGATACTCGTTTTTGAAGGTATGGTAGCAATGTGGCGAGGAGACGAGTATTTTCTTCACGCCCGCATCTATGAAAGTCTTGATGTTCCCCTTGGCCAGAGAGCGAAACACGTCCTCGCCGCCGGTCTTCCGGATGCTTTCGCCACAACAACTTTCACGCGTTCCGAGAATTCCGAAATTCACACCCGCCTTGTTCAATATATCCACGGTTGCCCGGGCCACTTTTTTCATTCTCGGATCGTAGCTGAAATAGCAACCGACGAAATACAGTACATCCATACCTTCTTCGAAAGGTTTGACATCCAGCCCCTTTGCCCAATCCGCGCGATTGGACCTGTCTTCACCAAGGGGATTGCCATCCGTCGACAGGCTCCCTCGCGCCGCACGCACCCCTCGCACAGAGGCAGGGAACACGCCGTATTCCGAGGCTATCCTGCGTAAAGACATCCCAAGCTCTATCTGGTTGACCTCCCTGGGACATTGATACGTACATTTTCCGCAGGTGCTGCAACGCCAGATGTCTTCACCCTCCACCTCGGTCAATCCGAACGTTGCCTCCCTGATGACCTTGCGGATACTGAAAACTCTCACATTGTTCCAAGGACAAACAGTGTCGCACTTGCCGCACTGATAGCACAGCCCGTAAGATTTGGCACCGGCCTGTTTTATCTCTGTAATGATTTCCAGGAAGGGGGCGACTTTTTCCACGGATATAGATCCTTGCTCTTTGGCCACGTTGCCTTAGTTCTTCTTCGACATGCGGGCGATGGTATCCATTATTTTTTGCCAGCCGAACTTGTCCGCCAGCGACTCCAACCCGAGTTCCATTTCCCCCTGCTCTTGCTGCTCGTCTTCGTCAACCTCTACCTCCCTCTCTTCGAAGGTCAGGGCGCCTGGCAGACACCACTGAACACACATGGGTTCGGAAAGGGTGGGATCGCTTTCGCACATATCACACTTGAGGGGGAGCCCGGAATCCGGTTCTTTGAACAACCCCCTCGACGGACAAGACGCCCTGCAAAAAGCACATTCGTCGTATTCTTTTCCATCGATTACATACTTATCACGGCCTGTGCATTCCGCTGCCGTGTATTGTCCGGCATATACCGGGATGAAAACGGATCTCAAAGGATCGCGTATGACCCTGATGCGTGAGCGTTCAGGGTTGTTGCTGCTGTATTTGGGTACGGCGTGAAAAGCCGAACATATCAGTTCGCACGTCCGACAACCATTGCACAGATTCACGTCGATTTTGATCGTCTTTATCGTTTTTGTCTTTTTCTTGGCCGTCACGGTTCTCGTCCTCTGCCCTTGTCATCCATCTTGATCCGGCGCAGCATCCCTGGAGCTTTCTTGCTCTTCGTCGGAAAGTATTCCACGCTTTAGAAAGTCTTCACTCACATACTCCAGTGAAAGCTCATCCAGAGTTTCCTTTGTGGGAATACCTTCTTTGTTCCAACCCTTGAACTCGTAATAAGCGTCAAGGAGCTTTTCCTCCAGCTCGGGGAACCTCCTCTTCCAATGGTCCTCAGGCGGCTTTTCGTCACCCCGTCTCATTCCTCTCCTGACATTGATGGCTCGTACCAGGGTCCGGTTCCTCTTGGCGATCTTCGACAACCCATCTTCATCCAACTCGATGCCCGTAATTGCCGAAATCAACGTGGGCAGGTTGTGCATGTGATAGGGAGGCTTCAAGGGAAAAGAAGAAAGCCCGGCGCACATACCAGTGGAATCGTCTATGTAATGCATCTTTTCCTGCCAATCGACTATTTCGCACGTTGCATCTATGGTTGGGTAATAAGGAATAGAGTTGTCACCCCGCGGTTCCCAGTCCAGAAAATACTTTTTGAACTTCTCGTGGGGCACCTGCGGCCAGTCCTTGACGAACTCTTCCCTTTGCTCCTTCTTAGGGAAAGGCGCCTGGGGAAAATTCCCTTCGATCTGGGTAATGTTGATCTTCTCACCAGTACAATACATGAGAAAATAGATTGGATTGAGCATCCCCAATTTCAAAGGAAGCTGCTCCAGCTTTTTGATATTGTTGTGAGCGTATTTTTCGGCGCCCTTGCCGATACGTTTTGCAGCCCAGTAAGTCCCGTCGGCCAACACGTCTCCAATGCCCTGCCGGCGAACGATTCTGTCCAGCAGCCACTCGAACCGCTCTTCGGGCTCCTCGGGCATTCCGGGAAAATCATCATCGGTCAGGATACCATCTTCGTATAACTCCAGAGCGAACGCCATGACCTGAGGAGCCGAAAAAGCGTCAACACCATACTCGGTGCCCCGCTGCGCGAGCCTCAACCCGGCATCCAGGTCCGTAAAAGAAGCCATGGTGTAGGTCAACTTCGAGTAGCATTTCATCATGTAAGGATT
>CAYSLH010000116.1:0-14037 GCA_964431605.1 uncultured Myxococcales bacterium | reverse complement strand
CACTGCCTCTGTGGTAAACTGCCATAGAATGTGCCTTCGCCTGGCTCCCAGCGCACGCCTTATGCCTATTTCCCTTGTACGTTCTGTCACCGACACGGTCATGATGTTCATGATCCCAATACCGCCAACCAGCAGAGAAATAAGCGCTATGGCCACGGCAGCTATGGAGATAGATCCCGTAATGGAATTGACCTTGTCCATGGTAGACTGGTTTGAAAACACCTCGAAATCATTTTCCTGGTCAGCCTTGACTCCCCTTCTCCTTCGCATGATTGTAATGGCCCTGTCCCTGGCTTTTTGAAAAACGGCATGGGACATGGACTGAACTGTGACATTTACCGACCGATGCTTGCCGAATATTCCTATGAACGTCGTTATGGGGATGAGGGCAAAATCATCCCTTGAGCCAAACCCGAAAAAGCTTCCCTTGGAGGCAAAAACACCTGCGACTAAAAACCTCCTGCCTCCAAAACTTATGTACTGGCCCACAGCGCCAGAATGTGGAAAAAGATCCAACGCCAGGTCCGCACCCAACACCGCAACGTTCCTCCTGTGCAACACGTCAAAGGAGTTGATATTCCTTCCTGACGCCAAGTCGTACGAATTGTTGGGAGCAAATTCCGGTGTTCCTCCAGCCACGGTCACCCTGGCTCCCGTAACATCATAGCGGCTCTTTGCGACGATACCCCACTGCCACAGTTCGGCTCCCACGAACCTGGCAAACTCATCCAGTTCCCTGATCGCGTCAGCGTCCGATACCTCAATATCTTTCCGATTTCTGTACTTGGATCTGTGCATTCCTCCCATTCTCATGTGAGGCCTCTTTTGAATCTGAAACGTGTTGGACCCCAAAGATGAAAACTGCTGCGTAAAATAGTCGTCTAAACCACTGGTCATGGCCATCATGAAAACCACTGCCCCGACTCCAATGACTATACCCAGGGCTGTAAGGCCCGAACGAAGTTTATTGGAACTCAGGGCAGAGACTGCACTGACCAACAGTTCGACCAACCCCATCACTCGTACCTCAAAGACTCGATGGGGTCCAGGCGAGATGCCCGCCACGCAGGATAGATACCGAAAAACAAACCCACTGCCACAGCAAACCCTAGTCCAACCACAACGGCAAACACTGACACCTTGGCAGGCAGGGGAGAGATTGCGTCTACAACATGGGCCACTATGAATCCCGCAGCCAGTCCCAGTAATCCACCCATGCCCGAAAGAACCAGGCTTTCGATGAGAAATTGAAACAATACGACCCTTCGTCTCGCCCCCAATGCTTTTCTGATGCCGATCTCTCTCGTGCGCTCCGTCACCGATACCATCATGATGTTCATTATGCTGATGCCACCTATGAGCAAGGATACGAATCCCACTATCACGATGACCAAGTAAAGTGTCCCAGTCATTTCATGGTAGACTTGCCCAAGCATCTGTTGTCTGTTTATGGAAAAATCATCTTCTTCCCTGGGCCTCAGCCCCCGCACTCTCCGCATGAGTCCCCGAAGCTCTTCTGCTGCATCGTCCATGGACATACCTGGCGCCACCCTCACTCCTATGTCCATAGAGCGTCGCAAACCAAACTCCCTTTTGAATCGACCGATGGGTATGGTGATGTGAACATCCTGACTCTGCCCCATGAAGCTTCCCTGAGCCTTATATACCCCCACAACTCTATATCTGGAGCCGTTGATATTGATTCGATGTCCCAGCGGCGAACCGCGAGGAAAAAGCTGTTGTGCTACCTCGGCACCAATCACTGCGACGGGCCGTTGCTGGGCCTGCTCAGCCAGGCTGAAAAACCTGCCGAATGCCACCTGGTGATCCATGACCTTTAAAAATTCGCTATTGGCTCCCCGTATTTCTACGTCTTGCAGATGAACACCCCCAAGCTCTACCTTGGATCTGGTGGTTTCCATGGGGGTCATAGCATCGGCAAAGGGCACAAGTTCATATAGCCTGCGGTATTGGCCTGGGGTAATCGCAGGACGGTTCTTGTACTTGAACCAATGGCCTCTCATTACCCATGGGAATCGGCTGATGTAAACGCTCCTTGCGCCAAACATGTCCAAAAGTCCGGCGACAGAAGAATCAAGGCCGTTTATAACACCCAAAATTCCAACCACTGTCATTACCCCTATGACGATACCCATTGTGGTCATGGCGGCACGCAGTTTGTTTCCCCAAAGGGCACCCAAGGCAACGCCCACGCCGCTTCCGAGCCCGTTTACCGAGCGGATGACGAAACGCACGATTTTAAGGTTGGCCATAAAAAAAATCATCGATGTGCCTTTTTTCTCCTTCTCCCGTGGATATTCCCCGGCTCCTCCAACTCCATGCGAACTTCATCTCCGTCCTGCAAATCCTTCGATAGCGCCCTGTAAGGTCCAGACACAACCATCTGCCCCTCTTTCAGGCCCTGGATGATCTCCATTCGCGTGTCAGACGAAAGCCCAGTTTTTACCCGCACGGCAGATGCCACGCCATCGATGACGACGAAAACCACCTCCAGAGGTCTATTCGTACCCGACCTTCTTGGGACTAAGGACTTTTTATTTCCGGGCAAAGAACCGAGTCGTGATTTACTATTGACGTTGCCAGCATCGTCCTTTTCTTCGGCGCCTTTATGGATTCTCAGTTCGGATTGCTTGCGAAGAGTCACGCTCTGTATGGGGACAGTGAGTGTGGAATCACGATGATCCGTCTGAATCTTGACGGTAGCCGACATCTGAGGTTTGAGTTCCGAAGGAGCCGAGTCGACCTGTACGACCACCCGAAAATCCGTAACCTCTGCTTCTGTACCGAGGTTCTTCGTCGTTCCAGAGTTTGCCACTTCTTTTACATGCCCGTATATCCTTTTGTCCGGCAAGGCATCGACCTCTATGTCCACCTGATCGCCTATATGCACCAAGACCACATCACGCTCACCAACCTCGACCTCCACCTCCATGGAATCGAGGTTTGCAATCGTCATGATGATGTCTTCCCGAAAATCTCCACCGGATGCCCTCTCGCCCTGCTCCTTGTATAAAGAGATCACCGTACCGGACAGGGGGGATGTTATGGTACACTTAGCCAGGTCCTTCAATGCCTTGTCCAAAGAAGCCTTCGCCTGCATCAACTGGCCTCGCGCCGCTTCGACCCTGGCCTCTGTGATGGCCCTGTCCGCCTGGGCACGTTCCAACTCCGACTTGGATGTCAGGTCTTTTCTATACAGGCCCAATACACGTTTTTCCTCGCTCTTGGATCTCGACAAGTCAGCCTGGGCCAATGAAAGATTGGCTCTGGCCGTCTGTTCCACTGCCTTGCTCTCCATTACCCTGGCCCGGTATATCTCGGGATCGATCTCCACGAGCAGTTGACCAGCTTCCACCTGGTCTCCTTCTTTGACCGTCAACTTTCGAATGTACCCTCCCACATCCGCCGTGACCTTCACAGATCGCTCCGCCAGGATCTTGCCCGAAGCTGTCACCACCTGGGTGATGGGCTCCATCCTTGCAGGCTCTACCTCCACAAGAATCTTGACCTTTTCCTTGGGTCCCATGTTGGCAACGACTACTACCGCTATGCAAATCAGCAAAATCAGCCCGATAACTACTTTTTTCCAACTCATGGTGAATCTCCATGCAGGTAAGTCTTCACGAGGTCTCCCCTGGATCGGTGATAAGCGGCCAGCGACAATTGAAGGTCATAACGTGTCTGGATGAGATTGAGCTTTGCTCTCGTGACTGCCAATTGTGCATCACGAACTTCCAACGCCGTTCCACGACCCAATTTGTATTGCTCCTGGGCCAGGTACAAAGAACGCTGTGCCGCCCGTATGTTGTCTTTCTCGATATCCTTTATTTCGACCAAACGCATGAGCTGCGTTGTGGACCTGGCCAAGGAAGCCTCCAGGTCCTTTTTCACCTTTTGTCCCTCTTTTCTGACACGCTCTGCCTGTAGCTCTGCCCCCTCGACGGCGGCCTGAGTGGTAAAACCTTCAAATATGGGATAGGAAAAATTTATCCAGAAAGAAAGGTGATAGAGTTCGTCGAATCGGGAATACACCTTGTAAAATTCAGGGTCCTGTCGACTGTATGAAATACCAGCTGAGACCTTGGGCCACCAACCTGATGAAGCTATCTGCACCTGTTGTTGGGCTACCTCCATTGCAGCACGATTGATGCGCAACAACACGTGTCCACTGTAAACCTCCTGATGCAGGTCGTCTGGAGGTTGGAGAAACGGTCCATCCTGAATATTGATGGGAAAGTCCTGCCCCACTCCCATGGCCTGCCTCAGGTCCACAATAGCTTTATCTACCAAGATCTTTTGGCGTTCCACGGAAATCCTGTCTTCACCCACTGCGAGTTCAGCCTTCGACACATCCACGCTGGAGGCTGCCCCCAGTTTTCGTCTCTCGCTCGCCAACTCGAGTTGCGCCATGCTCAATCGCAAGGCCTGCTCGAACACCTCCAAGGATTTTTTCTTTCCCAGCAAGCCGTAGTAGGCATTCACCACACCAAGGATCACCCTTTCTTTGGTATCCTCAACTCCGGCTTTAGCTTGCTCTATCTGGGCATGGGCCTTTTGGGGCCTGTACCAATAGGCCAGGCCGTCGAATATCGATTGCCGAAGATATAGTCCCATTCCGTGCAGATCATCGTCGTATGCGTCCTGGGGATATGGAACCTCGGAACCATCCACGTATATGGAAGGGCGCTTGCCGACGAAATAATAAGAGTGGTTTGATTCAATGCTCAAGCTGGGCAAATAACCAGCTCTGGTGGAATCCAGATTCACCCTGGCTGTGTCCACATCGGTCCGGGCGATGGATAGATCCGGGTGTTTGTCCAACGCAAGGTTGATACAATCGCCAAGACTCATGGGACCTTGTTGGGCAGCAACTCCAAGCACCACCACAATTGTCATCCACATTGGTCAACCTCCGTGTACCTTACAGATTACGCCCGGCAAAAGCCAGCAACAACCAGACCACAATCCCCACCAATGTGCTCCACACACGACCACGCCCCATGGCCCTGCCGGCAAGCCCTGCCAAAACACCTGCCCACAACCAGAACGGATCAACTACATACAACCCGGGAATATGGATTGAAGGCATCAAGGCTCCAAGGCTGGTTTTGAACAAACCCCAAGTATGTTCAGGATCGATGGACGAGTATGAAAGGATTACAGGAACGGACACCAGTTGCCTTATTCCAAAAGGCAAGGCCACGATCGCTGCAAAAGCATAACATCTTTTGAACCCTATTCCCTCCGACCACCCGCCAAACAGGAGCCAAAGTACCAATGCCAGGAGGCACACGACCAGAGGTATACCCAATATGTAACCGACGTAACCTCCGATTCGCCGCATGTTGATGGCTTGTTGTGCCTTTTGATTTACATCATGGTCACTGATTTTTCCTTCAGGGCTCTCGTTGCTCAACCGTGCGGCGGTCAAACGCTGCTGTGCTGCCATGTCGATCTTTTCATGGATCGACACATGGGCTACCAAGCAAGACGCCACGATCACCAAGACAATCAAGGCACTTTTGGGACGCTCCATGACCCGGACGAAGGCCGAAGATGGAGTAAATAGAGCCCATGTCAGAAATCTCAATTGGTCCAAGTATCCTCCTTTGGCCAACCATAGTCTTACCCAGGATCAATGGCAACTACAGAGGTAGAATTTTGTGGTTGATCCATGGTTCAAGTCTGATATTATTTCACACATTGTTAGTTAGGTTGTTATAACAAGCATCAAAACTACGAAAGAATTCTGGAAGATCGGTGGATACAAAAGAAGAAAAAATTATGACTTTGGATGATGATCTGGATGAGGACGATTCGGACAGAACCGTTATTCAGGGCATCAAGGATCTGACATCCTCCCTTGAAAACAGGACCGCTTCCCTTATCGTCATCTCCGGAGCATCTGCCGGAAAAATGTTTAAGCTGGAAAACGAGCCCATGGTCATTGGCAGGTCCAAGGACTGCAAAATCTGTCTTCCGGAAGAGGGCATATCGAGAAACCACGCACGAGTGGAACGGGACGACTATGGAAACGTGATAATAGCCGATCTCAACTCCACGAACGGAACCTATTTCAACGGCTCCAGAATAAACAGGCATATCCTCAGGGACGGAGACAAAATCCAGGTTGGTTCCACAACCATCCTGAAGTTTTCTTTCCAGGACAGTATCGAAGAAGCCTTTCACCAAAACCAATATGAACAGGCCATAAAAGATGGCCTGACCGGCGCCTTCAATAAACGCCATTTCAAGACCAAACTACTGGAAGAATTCGCGTACTCCATCAGGCACAACGAACCCATGAGCCTGATACTCATGGACCTGGATCATTTCAAGAGAGTCAACGACACTTTTGGGCACCCGGCTGGTGACATGGTACTTCGAAAGATGACGGAGAAAGCTCAACATACCCTCAGGGAAGAAGACGTGCTGTGCCGATACGGTGGAGAGGAATTCGGCGTTATTTTGCGTAACCAAAACGAATCACGAGCGTACGTCGCAGCAGAACGCATTCGAAGGGCCATCGAGACCACGAAATTCATGTGGGAAGGAAAACGTATTCCAGTAACAGTCTCTTTGGGCATAGCCACCCTCAACAGGGCGAACTTCCGCGACGCCAAGGAGATGCTCGCCGAGGCGGATGAATATCTCTATAAATCCAAACATTCGGGCCGCAACCGCACATCCAGCGCCATACGTCAGTAATTGACTGTTTTACAGTCTCCCGACCATTTTTGATATTGTAAAGGAGGGATTAGACGCATCAACTGCGGTTGAGTCTCTGCCTAAGCCAACAGGGACTATAAATGAGACGCCACAATTTCCGCCACATCCATCACCTTGTGAGAATCCACCAGGTCCTTGTCCTTGAGCCCATCGGACAACATGGTCAGGCAATAAGGACAGCCGGATGCAAAGGTCTTGGCTCCAGTGGCCAGCAACTGATCGGTACGCTCCAGGTTGATACGCTTGCCTTCTGTCTCCTCCATCCACATACGCCCCCCACCTGCTCCACAGCAAAACCCCGTACGCCCATGCCGCTTGGCCTCTCCGAGATGTAACCCCGGGACCGCCTTGAGCACATCACGAGGAGCATCAAAGACCTTGTTGTATCTGCCCAGATAACACGAATCATGCCATGTCACATCACCCAAAGCCTGGGACTGGTTGAGCTTCAACTTGCCGTCCCTTAGAAGCTCGGCGATAAACTCCGTATGATGCTGCACCTCGAGTTCAACGCCGAATTGAGAATACTCGTTTTTCAGGGTGTTGAAACAGTGGGGGCAAGTGGTTACAACTTTTTTTACATCGTAGGATTTGAAAGTCTCTGCGTTCTGCATAATGAGAGCTTGCGCCAGGTACTCGTTTCCTATCCTGCGAGCCGTCTCCCCGCAACAACCTTCCTCTGTACCCAAGAGTCCGAACTTCACACCAGCTCTTTGCATTATCTTGATAAAGGACTTGGTCACCTTTATGGCACGATCATCAAAAGCTCCCGCACATCCAACGAAAAACAACACATCGTGTTGTTTGTCATCCGCCAGGGTCTTCAGGTCCAGGCCATCTGCCCAGTCGAATCTTTTGTTTGATCCGATCTGCCAGGGATTGTTGTTGTTCTCCATTCCTTTGAACACGCTGGTGACTTCCTGCGGGAAAGAGCTTTCCATCTGGGTCAGGTACTGTCTCATGGGAATGATGTAGTCCAAATGCTCTATGCCCATGGGGCAGTTTTCCTCACAAGCACGGCAGGTTGTGCAGGACCACAGCACCTCAGGCGCTATGACCTCACCCTGCAGTGCCTTTCGCCCATCATCCTCTTCGCCTTCGCCTTCTTTCGCTTTGCCCTTGAGTTTGTAAACCTCCTCCATATGAGCCTTGACACTCTGGACGAGTTGCTTTGGATTTAGCTGCTTTTGTGTAAGGTTGGCAGGGCAGTTTTCCTGGCAGCGACCACACCTTATACAAGCGTCGGAATCCAGGAGGCTCTTCCAGGTCAGCTCTTCGAGCTTACTCACGCCAAAAGAGACGTCGTCGTCTATCTCTTCCTCGTTGAGCATGGCTGCTACTGCCGGATCCTTTGCAATTGCACCCCTATGACGAGACGAACGGAAAGTCAGGGCCAAAAACCCGGTAAAGATGTGAAGAAATTTCGAATATGGAAGATATGCCACCCATGTCATTACCAGCAGGAAGTGAAACAACCAAACGCCTGAGTGAACCGAACTCAGTGTCGCCTTGGGCGCGTTCCAGAACATCTGCGCCACCCAGTATGAAACAAACGAATAATTGGCCCACCAGGGCTGTGCGTAGGCTAGACGCAGGGCCTGTAGTACATGACCTGTGACGAGAATCAACACCAGGAACAAAATGCTCAGGTGATCATCTAACTTATTGTCAAGTTCAGGAGGCCTCAATACGTATCTACGAAATGCCAGCAGCAACACACCTGCTATGGCCACGAGCCCAAATACATTCAGACAGACGGTGTAAACCCAGTAGAAATAAGAAGGCGTCGACAGTACGGGTAAGCCGAGATCAGCCTCACCCATGACAATGATCGTGCCTATGAACAACACCACAAAACCAAAAAACAACATGGCATGCATCAGACCGGCGACTATGACCCTGAGCACATACGCCTGGGTGCCTACGATGAACCCGGCCTTGACTCCCCTGCCCACCAGTCCATCGGTTCGGTTTTCAGCCTTGCCCATCCGCCACATCTTTATGCGACGAAAAACTCCATAACCGAAAACCAGCAAGGAGACGGCCAAAGGAATATACACCTTCAAGTGTGGATAACTTATGTTCCAATAGACCTCCCTGCTGGGCAGTGGCACTGTATTGGCGAGAATCCAGGAAAGCATTGTTACCTCCCATTGAAAGTATATCATCGAAGTACTCGACATTGACTTGAATGTCAAGCAGGCAACTCCATTCGGTGATTTCCCACCTTGGCGGCAATCAATGTATCGAGCCGAAGCAGAAATTCTTTTGAAGCGGCTGGGACTATGGGCTAGAATTCTTTCACATCATCCAAATCAACCCAACGAGGAAAGGAACCAACATGCGTCTTGCCGTATTGACTTCAGGAGGCGACTCACCGGGAATGAACGCCGCGGTACGCACCGTAACTGCCGTGGGCTTGGGTCGTGGACACGAGGTGTTGGGAATAAGGGGAGGATACGCAGGCTTGCTCGAAGGAGATGCCATGGAAATGGATCTTTCCACGGTAAACGGTATCTCCGGTTTTGGTGGAACCATATTGGGTTCTGCCAGGTCCAGTCTGTTTCCCACCCAGGAAGGTCAGGACCAGGCCATGGCCCGCCTGGATTCTTTGGGGATAGAAGGCCTGGTGGTTATCGGGGGTAATGGATCGTTGACGGGCGCTCACCTCATGGCCCAAAGGAGTAAAAGTCTCATCGTGGGTATTCCGGCATCCATCGACAATGATATCGGTCACTGTGGTTCTGCCATTGGGGTGGACACTGCAGTCAACACCATAGTTGATGCTTGCGACAGGATAACCGATACGGCCAGGGCCCATAGACGAGCCTTTATCGTGGAGGTGATGGGACGGCAATGCGGTTTTTTGGCCATGAGGGCGGGAATTGCAGCAGAGGCAGACGCCATCCTTTATGCGGAATCAGGCCTCGATGAGGACGAACTGACCGCAAAGCTCAGGGACGTGATAAGAAAGTGTTTCAACGTTGGATGGCATAAAAAACGTGTGCTGATCATCAAAGCCGAGGGGGTCAAGGTGCCCACCCCCATACTGGTACAAAGATTACAGCAACATCTGACCGAAGACGCCCCTGGGGTTGAAATTCGAGAGACGGTTCTGGGCCATGTGGTCAGGGGTGGAAGACCTTCCGCGTTCGACAGGGTCATAGCCCAACGCATGGCCTACGCTTCTGTACTTGCACTGGAAAATGGACTGAACGATGTGATGCTCAGTTGGGACGTACCTGGTGGACATGGTAAGACCACCCAGGATCCTTTCGTACGCATCGTAGCCCTCGAAGATGTACTCGAGGAAACAGCACGACTTTTGGATGGCACGAGCCCCGTAATCAAGGCAAGGCTGGCGCTTCTCAAACAAGTCGAAGACCTGCTGCTAATCTGAAAAGCAACGATCACCGGGAGGCTCTGGGCTCATGGCATTTTTCATAGACTCTATAGATCTGGACGAAATCCGTTCCGCCGCCAAACTTGGATTATTTTCCGGAGTCACCACTAACCCAAAGCTATTTTCAAAAATCGCCCGCTCAGAGATGTTGGACCATCTGGCCAAGATTGCAGCTGTCAGCCAGGGGAGCATCTACGTACAGGTTGATCTCGAAGACATCCAGCAGATGGAGCGCCAGGCCCTTACCATGATGGAAGTAGCTCCCGGCAGGATAGTCATTAAATGCAGCGCGAGTTTGCAGGCCTTTGAACTGTGTTACAGGTTGCGACCACACAGGTTGCCTGTTTGTGTAACAGCGGTTTTCTCATCCCTGCAGGCTGCCGCAGCAGCCACGGCAAAGGCCCACGCAGTAGCCATGTACACAGGAAGAATCAGCGATTTTGGAGGTGATGGGATCGACACCATAGCCAATACAGCTAAGATTCTTTCCAGTATGAGAAGCTCCACGAGGTTGCTTGCCGCATCCATCAAAGACCAACACACCCTGGAGCAGTTACTGCAAATCCCAGGAATAGACGTTACCATACCGGGTTTTCTCTTAGAATCACTTTGGCAACATCAAGGGACAAAAAAAGCCATTTCGGAATTCAGGACGGCAGCCGAAGAATCCAAAGCCCTGGGTGATTATGAAGAAGAGGACTCTGCGGTGCTGAGAATGTTGGAAGACGATCCAACTTGAAAACCACCTATGGCAAAAACTTGGAAGGTTCAGCCAACTTCTCAGGCAGGTAACTTTCGATCACGTAGTTCAGTCCCCACTTTGCCAACGCCTGCTGCTCGGCACGCACTCCCATGTCAATGAGTTTTTGCAGTGCTCGCTGCCATCGTTTGTGATGTTTTACGAACGGGTCATTGGCAAGAGCATCATTGGCTCGTTTGATATCCACTTCTTTCAAAGGATGGGTGGGTAGCTTGTACTTGTCGATATCGTCAGGAGTAATACCCAGGAAATGAGCCTGTGGAACACAAAAAAACTCATTTATGTGGGCAGCGTTTCCAGAACCGACCTTCAATGTACGATAGATGTTGCTTATACCGTAAGGATCGCAATCAACGAAAACATACACGGGAAGCTTCTTCTCATCGCTCAACCTTCGAATGAATCTCCTGCAAGCCCTGGTGGGAACCCCTCCCATGGACACTAGAATGCAGTTTGCCTTTTTCCAATAGTTGTGTTTCACCAGGCGCTGGAACATTCCGGCCGTCTCTATGGCCAGGATGAATTTTGCGTTTGTCTCGAAGCCCAGATGCTCCACGCTGATCGGGATGGAATAAGCACCGGAACCAAATTTGGTACAATCGATGCGGAGCTTTTTCCCAGTATCCCTGTCCTCGTCTATTACTATGAGCTTGCCCGCCACCTCGCCGCCTTTTTCCTCCGGCACGAACCCCATCTGCTCCCTGTTGACCCTGAACAACGCCTCCACGTCATCTATGACAGCGTCGCTCTCGTTCTGTTCCGTAAACCTGGCCTGTTCCCAGTTTTTGCTGACGTAATAGGCCTCCCGCTTTGTGGCCATATCGTCTTGCTCTATGAGCTCTTTTGACAAGGCCATCATCCTTAGAGTTTGAGCAAAGGTTTTTACTGTGCCCACTGTAAGGGTTCGTTCCTTTTTCTTACCCCTGAGTTCGAAAAACCCGATCCTTGGTCGATAACGAACATTTGCCAACGAACGAATGGGAAACTTCATGCTAGGTTTTTGGCCGGCAAGGGCCTTGCCTTCTATCTTTTTGGCTGTCTCCTCTATCCGCTTGACCAGAGGGGGCTTTCTCTTCTTTCCTGCCACCGTATTTCCTCCAGGGCATAGCCCAAGCTAAAAAATTCACTTGAACTTTCTACTCCTGCGCAAAGTATCCTTGAGGGTCTCCACCACTGCGTTTTCCCTGCGATCCGAAAACCCTAAAATCTCTTTCAAGGCGATCCCTATATGTGGAATATACATCTCTATATAGTCACGCTTTCTGCCTTCCTCTGCTTCACGTCGTTTGGCAGATAGGTACTTGGCCAATCTTCTTCCGCAAGTCTGCAACGCCAACTTGGTCTCCCGAAGGATTTCAGGATACCTGGCGATGGCTTCCTTGCTCTCGGAAGTAAAGGGCACCCACACAGAAGCCAGGTGGACCAATATGACCATGGGCCCGGAAGGTAAAGCGCCTCGCGCCTGGGACACTCTGTAATTATGCCAGTCCGTATCGATAACGGCCTTTGTTATGGCACAGTCCGATTGCTGGTACTGCAAAGGGACCCTGTTCGCAAAACGATACAAAGTACACAACTCGTCGGAGGCCAGGTTTCCACCCCATGCCAGGCCGACTTCCACCTGGAAAGGGTTTCCCCTGTACACAGCAGGAGAGCGGGTCACCGACGTGAAAAAATCCGCTTCCACCCCATGCTCCAGACCTTTTTGAACCAGGTCTTGTCCAATGGGCACCACGCAGGAGGTGGGTGGATTCATGACCTTTACCACTCCCATGGCCCTGTGAAGGGATTCGACTTGTTCGGGGGAAAGTCGCTTGGGACGCGCGGTTGGTGATACTCCCGACTGTTCGCAGATGGCCAGTGCGACCTTTTCGCTGACCCTGGAGAAATCCTTCATGAGAGCGCCGCGTAAATTACGTCCACGGGTCTCTTTGAGCATTGTCATGAGAACGCCGAGTTCCACGCCATGGGGATGGGGTTTTATCTCGGAAGGCTCCCTTGGCAATTCAGGACTCAACCTCTCGAAAACCCGGGTCTCACCTTTTGGATTTCTGTAAAAGAAAGAAGCATGGGGGTTGGCGATGGCCGTCTGTTCTATATATTGATCCACCGAACGTTTTCCACCTCGGTAAGATGCCTCGATCTCCAACTCTACGCTGGTACCGTGAGGTTTTTCCCACTCCACCTCCGAGTCCGACGATTCGGGTTTATTCTTCCTCGTGTCGATCTTTACCTCGAAGCGATGGGCGGGACGATTTTCCGAAGTCCGGGAGATGATGATGGTGGGCTTGCCGGTCGTCAGTTGGCAATACATTCCCGCAGCTGAAATCCCAATGCCCTGCTGTCCCCTCGATTGTTTGAGCCTGTGGAACTTGGAGCCATAGAGAAGTTTTCCAAATATCTTTGGAATCTGCGCCCGCACGATGCCGGGGCCATTGTCGACTACTCTAACCCTATACCTTCCATCGCCGAGGTCGTCTATGGAGATCTCCAATTCAGGAAGGATCTTTGCTTCTTCGCAGGCGTCTAAGGAATTGTCCACCGCTTCTTTCACCGTGGTCAGCAAAGCCTTGGCCGGGTTGTCGAACCCCAAAAGGTGACGATTCTTAGTGAAAAACTCCGATACTGAGATATCCCTCTGCCGAGCGGCCATCTGGTCGGCTACGGATTGTTTTCGTTTGGATTTACGCTTTTTCTTTTTCCTTGGAACAGAAGCCTTGGCCTTATCCTTTGCTTTACTCTTGATTGTCTTTTTGGGCATTGGTGAAGATTTCTCGTTACGGCTCTGGTTGGAAGATTTGGATGAACGAAGTTTTCCCCCACCCGCTCCACTTTCGTCAGGAGCCTGGAACAGTCCAAGCTGGTCCTGCTGTTTTTTGTTTTTCCCGCGTTTTGTGGCTCGGGATTTGTTATTACGCGCTGTTACCATGGGCTCCTTCTCGGGTCCGGGCCTAATACCGCGGGAATCATAGGTGGCACTATAGGCTGTGTCAACCTGAAGTTACGGGAAACTAATCCCCCAAAGACCCGGGGGGTTACTTCCAAGGCTATCTCTGGTTCCATGACCGGATCATTTTCGAAAAATTGCCTTAAATAGTTATGGACACGAGACCGGTGGCGTGTT
>CAYSLH010000115.1:0-14103 GCA_964431605.1 uncultured Myxococcales bacterium | reverse complement strand
ATTCTAAACAGCAAGAGCAAGGATTGGTTGAATCGACTCCGGCATGGAAGCGCCCTGCATTCATTGTGGCTGCGGGGATACTTGGAGTAACGTTATTGACGCTCATCCTGTTGCTCTCGGGAGTTTTGTCCGGCAGCCCCGAGGTAAAGCCAGTGGGCCCTCCCGAGGGACAGACTTCTCTGATCGGGTTTCTGTCACTCAATGCTACAAGTGGCTCCAGGGTGATAATGGATGGGGAAGAACTAAAGGATCCCATGCCATTGGTCAGGAAGCTGGTTGCTGCAGGAACTCACAGGTTGCAGGTTTTTACAAAGGCCGGCGTACAGCTGATGGACGAGAAGGTGGTCGTACAGGCAGGTGAACACAAAGAGATACGACTTGTAATCCCCAAGATGCCTGGACCTGGTTCATCGGTTACTTTGAAAAAGAGCCAGACCGTTTACCGGACAAAGAAAAAGCACCACCGCAGATCAAAGAAGAGGACAAGCAAGTCGCGCTCTAGGAAAAGGCGTAGGACCAGAAAGCGAACCAGAAAATGAGCACAGACATCATTGAACTGGTGGTTGTCGAAGACGATCCGAGGACCATGAAGAGCCTGGTGAAATTACTGGGGTCATTCCCGGATTTTCAGGTGGTGGGTAGCGCGGTATCAGGAGAATCCGCTTTGGAGACCATTGGGGCCCTCAAGCCTACCGTGGCGCTGTTGGACCTGGAGTTGCCAGGAATCGATGGAATAGAGGTCACCAAGAGGATCAAAAAGATCGTTCCTGAAGTGGAGATTTTGATCCTGACTTCTTTCGAGGACGAAGTGAAAGTATACAAGGCCATGCAAGCCGGTGCCGGTGGATACCTGGTAAAGGGTAGATCTTCAGACAAAATCCACGATGCCGTAAAGGATGTACTGGCAGGAGGTACGGTAATCGAGCCAAGGTTGGCAAAGAGGTTTTGGAACTATTTCCAGAGTGTACAGGCAGGACCTTCACAGGACGGTAAAAACGAGGATTTGCTGGAACCCATAGAGCGAGACATCCTTCAGATGATCGCCAGGGGACTTACCAACCAGGAGACAGGGCGAGTGCTGGACATGGAGCGCAGGACGGTACGTTCGCACCTGAGTCACATCTACCGTAAATTGGGTACTAGCTCCCGGGCTGAAGCCGTGACAATCGCCCTGAAGAACGGATGGATTTCCATCTGAGTCAATTTATAGCAGTAATCAGCTGTTTCTTCTCCACGCTGCGAATACAAAAAGCGACATGAGCAACGCTAACATGTTGCCGGTAGGGGATTTTGTCGTGCAACTGCATCCGTCAGCCGACTGGATGCATGTCCATTGTTCACCTTCCAGTTTTAGTTCATAGCCGTCTTTGCATATGGGGGCACACTTTTTTTCGCCGTTTACCATCACCACCTGTTGTCCGTCCGGACACATCTGGTCGCTGTCGGTATTCGCCTGGTCGCTATCTGAATTCGTCCCACCATCCTGTTCAATGCCTCCATCGGCTTGAGTTCCGCCATCCTCGTCGATCCCGCCGTCTGACTCTGCGGTGGTGAACCCTCCGTTGATGGTATATTCGGTGGTGCCCTGGCCTCTGTTCACCGGGTGAAAGTAATAAGTGTGTCCAGGAACGAACTGACTATTGGCGTCCGTGAGATCAAAGACGCCATCGTCTTCCAACATGAAATCGTAGGTGGATTGGAGCCCTGTCAAATACGAAAATGAATGCTCGACCGGGGTGTCTTGTCTTACTAGCAGGACCATGTCACCACCTTGCATGGCTGGTGAAGAAATATGTATTTCCAAAGAGTCCGCGTCTTGTGGAAGCTCTAAGGTGTAGTGAAGTTCGGCCGGGATGAAATCCAACATGTTGCCATACTGCCCCATGATTTGTTTGCCATAACAGAACCCTGTGTGCCCTGACCTGGTAATGGTGAGAAATCTCTCACATTCGACGATTCCCCTGGCCTCGGCAAGGTCTCTTACCTGTTGTAACTGACTCTCGTCGAGAACCTGGGCAGCCCTGTCTAAGAAGACCGAGGTGGCCGTTGGAAAATCCATGCTGGACGGGAAGTGGCTTATTACATCCAGATAAAGTGGGTCCACAACTTCTGCGCCGAACAATTGCCGGACCTTCCAAACGAATCCGCTCCAAACCATTCCGTCGTCGTGGCCTTCTCCGTAAAGACCATCAGGACAAGTCAGATCGTTGTCCAGCATTCGAAGATATCCCCTTGCCGCAAATGCCGGGATACGCGAAGCGAAATATTCTCCAAGAGATGGGTCGTCCAAGGCAGAACAGGAAAAATAATCCGCGGTGGCTTCGTTGAAAGCCAGTCCCCAGAAAACAGGCCCATAGTCGTCCATTTCGAACATGCCGGCTTGGGAGTACTGACCGAATACATGGTGGCCGTATTCATGAAAGATGACATCATTGTCCAGGGCCAGATCGATGTCCCGCCATTGTCCCATCATGATGCCTGGGCCACCGCCAAAGGCGTTCTCCTGGGGGGAGAAAAATGCGTTGGGGCCGTAGTTGTCAGGCATTGGGTAGTTTACCCCTGCTTGCAGGGGTGTCGGAGTAGCTCCTATGCCTAAAAAATAATCATGTATGGTATTGATCCCGTAATAAGCTTGGACTTCAACGAACCTGTCTGAGTCCAAGTCAGGATCATCGTCACCAGTTGGCTCGATGAAGTAGTCACCATTTTCATCCGGTAAAGCCAGGTGTTGTTTTACACTGCATGTACCTTCGTCGGAACCAGTGCAGTTCCAAACCTCCACGTTGTCTCCTGCAAGATGTTCGTCTGACGTGAGGTACGGTAACTCCACCTGCTCGTAGGTCTCATCTCTGATTGGGTTGGCTTTGTGCGCATATCCCATGGCCATGGGTGTGCGAGCATATCTCCACAGGACACGAGCGGGTTTGCCGGCAATCACATATGTGAAATCTCCCACTGGATTTGCCGAAGGAAGTGTGACCAGGCGTGCTTTGACGAGGCCCTGTCGGGAGCGTATCCAGACGGTTTTTATCCTGGCAGATGAGCGCAAAGGGCCACCCAAGGCTCTCGATGCCATTTCAATTGCTGTTTTTTCCGAGACCAGGGGTTTTGTGTCAGGTAGAGATTCAATGGGGGTGGTCCGCTGTATTACCGTTGTCAATCTGCCCCCCGGATCAAAGGATAGTATGAGGGAGGAATCCATGACAGGGATACCCTCGATATACTGTTTCATGTGCACAACCCTGGATAAAGGGGTGCGAAGGATGCGCTGGGTTTTTATTTCTGAAAAGGAATCTCCAGGAAGGATGATCTCGCGGAACTCACGTGTGAAAGTCATGGCACGTTCGGCGATGTTTTTCCCGGACAGTTCCACGGACAAACCTGTGATTAGGTCCGCACCTGCCGGTGTGAAGGCTTTGATCCAGTGGGGTGGCGTGCTGCTTTGAGATATCAGGCGAGTGGATGCAGGTACAACCTGTTGCGCAAAGACTGAAGAGGTTGTGCCCAGTAACAAGACGAGCACCAAGCTCGACCGCAGAAGCTTGTACATGATTTTCCTCCTGGAAGGAGTTGAATTGATCAGCCGGAACCAATGGGTAGTTGGATTCTTGGAAATCTTTGGACCACGGTCAAGTCTCGCTGCGTCAAAAAAGGTCTGCTACTGTAAGGGGTTATGCTACAGTGTGGGAGAATTAAGAGTCTTGTTCTACATCAGGCGTAATGATTACCCTCACGGCACCAAGGTCTCCCAACTCTCGCTGGACGCTTATCCAGTGATTTATCCTCTGTTGTAGTTCATTGGTTGAAGCGAGCTTTTCTACTGTCTCCCCATTTCCAAATGGGCTATGAAGTTTGATCAACAAGGTATAGGAGCTGGCGTCAAGGGCTACGAATGACTCGTCTTTGAGATGTTGCGAACTGGACTTTTCGAACTTTTCCATGAGCTTGTGAATACGTTCTGCAAGCTTCTGTGCGTCCTGGGGTTGGTCTGACATGGTCAATCCCCTATGCATAAACACATACAAGTAAAAACAGGGACGGCTTTGAGGGCCGTCCCTGTTCATCATTCCGCGTTTATAGGCACTGCTCGTTCATCAATGGGGTGACGAACAGTTGAACAGGCAGATGGTGCTGGTGCAGTTTGAGTCTGCACACCAGCAACCAGCGTTACCGTTGCAAGGGGAGTTCTGTCCGCAGCCGGTCTGGGCATCGGCCGGGATATTGCCATTGTCCATGCACGCGAAAGCTCCCGTGCCATCACCGGCAGTAATGTCAGTGCACTGGAGGGTGTCCGGACATACACCGCAGTTTTCGATGCAGGTGGTGCTGGTGCAATTTTGATCCATACACCAACAGGAGAAGTTTCCATCGCAAGGGGAGTTTTGACCGCAACCAGTCTGGTTATTGGCAGGGATATTCCCACCTTCCAAGCATCCGGTGCTCTCACCTGCAAGGACGTCACAGCTTTGGCCGTCAGGGCACAGGGAATTTGAAGCGCATTCACCGTTGAAGCACACCTGGCCGTTGGCAGAGCAATCCTCGCCAGGTGTCCAGGTGCCTCCGACGCAGGATACCACTATATCGCCATTACACCTTGCACCACTGGTGCATGGTCCGTCTACCGTACAATTGCCAATACAGATGCTGTCGGTGCAGTTGTTGTCCAGGCAGTAACAGGTAGCGTTTCCTGTACATCCGTTATCGGAGCAATTATGGGGAGCATCTGCAGGGATATGGCCTGTAAGATCCATGCAGCCCATTTTGCCGTTTACAACTTCCGAACACAGCAGGTCGGTATCACAGGTTCCGCAGTTGGCCACGCATACTGTTCCGCTATTGGTGTTCATGCATGTTTCGTTACCCTGACATGGGGAGTCCTGGCTACAGCCGGTAGTCTGTCCCGCGGGAATCTGGCCGCCTTCTGTGCAGCCCATGAAACCTTCGCCTGATACATCCGTACAATCCTGGCCAGCGGGGCACAGTTCCTGTGTTACGATGTCGACACACGCGCCGTTTGTGCAATTTTTACCTTGATCTGCACAGTTGACACCGTCATCCCAATTGCCACTGGCGTTACATGTCTGGATGGTGGTGCCGGCGCAGCGGGTGTCACCCTGGGTGCATGTTGCTTCACACTGACCGTTCGAACACACCTGGCCGTTGGTGGTACAGTCCGTGCCATCTTCCCAAGTACCGGCAACGCAGTTTTGCACGGTGTTTCCGTTGCAGCGTGTTGCTCCAGCCTCACAACCGCTTGCTTCGCACTGACCGTTCGAACACACCTGGCCGTTGGCGGTACAGTCGGTTGTGTCGTTCCACGTGTTGTTGGCGTCGCAGGTTTGTACCGTGTCGCCGTTGCAGCGAGTGTCGCCTTGGGTGCAGTTACCGCTTGCTTCACACTGACCGTTTACGCAAACTTGGTTGGTTGCAGCACAGTCGGTGCCATTCTCCCATGCATTGTTTACGCATGTCTGGATGACGTTACCATCACATTGTACATCGCCATCGTCACATGTGGTGCCTGCTTCACAACCACAGGAGTTGGGATTACAAGTCTGTCCGGCCGAACAATTGTTCTCGCATGTGCCACCACAACCGTCATCACCACAGCACTTGCCCGTACAGGATGGTGCGCACTTGCAGGTTCCATCAGTGGGATCGCAATAAAAATTCGCTCCCTTGGCCGCGCAGTCGGCAGTAGTTGTGCATTCTTTGCTGTCGCCACCGCCACCGCAATTGGTCACCACCAGCCCGAGGGAGATTATTGCCACTAGTCCTGTTAATGTTCCCAACAACTTCTTCATTTTTTCCTCCTTGGGGGAATTGGGTAAATAAGGCATTTTCAGTTGATGCGGGAATTCCAAAAAAATATTCCGTATAACAATAGATTTCTCCTCAAAGCGACCTCATACTAGGGGGTATGGCTTCTTTATGTCAACTGCTTTTTAGTGGATGACTGGCACAAGAAGTGTCCTAATCATAGACAGTAAGAGATGGATCAGTGAGGTGTCGAGCAATTGAACAGGCAAACGGTATCGGTGCAGTTTGCATCCAGGCACCAACAACTTGCGTTGCCGGTGCAGTCGTTGCTGTTTTGGCAACCAGTCTGTGCATTTGCAGGGATACTCCCATCGGTCTCCGTACAGGCAAAAGTACCTGTGCCATCACCACTTGTGATATCCTTGCAAAGCAGAGGATCTGTACAGATGCCGCAGTTTTCGATGCAGGCTGTGGTGGTGCAGTCCTGGTTTGTACACCAACATGAAAAATTGCCGTTGCAGGGGCTGTCCTGTCCACAAGCTTCCTGGTTGCTTCCAGGAACGGTACCATCTTGCAAACAACCGGTGATTTCATTTGCCAACACATCACAAGATTGTCCCGTGGGGCACAGATCGCTTGATGCGCATGCGCCGTTGAAACATACCTGTTCATTGACCGAGCAATCCTGTCCGGGAGTCCATGCGCCACCCACGCAGTCGACTATCGTGTCACCATCACATCTGGTACCTGTGGTGCAGGGGCCATCAAGGGTGCAATTGTCGACACATGTGCTGTCGGTACAGTCTTGGTCCAGGCACCAGCAGGTGGCGTTTCCTGTGCATCCATTTTGAGCACAACCGGTCTCGCCAGGAGGGATAAAGCCATTGAGGTCCAGGCAGCCTTTTGTCCCATCGTTGCCAACCACCATGCAGAGCAGGTCGGATCCGCAGGTCCCGCAGTTTGCAACGCATACAGTACCATTATTTGTGGTCATACATGTCTCATTAGCAGGGCAGTGGTTGGTATCGTCACAGCCTGTGGTCTGACCAGCGGGAATATATCCACCATCTGTACAGCCCAAGTATCCGGTACCTGTAACATCAATACAATCCTGGCCAATGGGGCACAAGCCCGGATCAACACAGCTTCCCAGGGAGCAGACCTTTGCCTCATTGGCACAGTTTGTCGTGTCGTTCCAAGTAGCATTTGTATCGCATGTCTGGACAATATCGTTCATACAGCGGGTGTCACCATTGGTGCAGGCCCCAGCTTCACACTGGCCGTTGAGGCAAACCTGGTTGCTGATTGTGCAGTTCGTTGTGTCTTTCCAAGTAGCATTTGCATCGCATGTCTGGACAATATCGTTCATACAGCGGGTATCACCATAGGTGCAGGTTCCAGCTTCACACTGACCGTTGACGCAAACCTGATTGCTGATTGTGCAGTCCGTGGTGTCGTTCCAAGTAGCATTTGCATCGCATGTCTGGACAATATCGTTCATACAGCGGGTGTCACCAGCGTTACAAGTCTGCTCACCTTCACATGCGCAGGAGTCGGCATTGCAGGTCTGTCCTGCTGGACAGATGTTTTCACAGGTACCACCACAGCCATCATCGCCACAGCATTTTCCTGCACAGGAGGGCAGGCATTCACAGGTATTGTTGTCCAAGTTGCACAGAAAATTTATACCCATTTGTGCACAATCGGCGTTGGTTATGCAGTGATTGCCATTATCGTCACCGCCACAATGGGTAAGCACTACTCCAAATGCTGTCAGTGCTATGGTGCTGCTTAAAATCTTCGATAGCTTCCTCATCCTGATTCCTTGGACCCTTTAGTTCAAGAGACTTACAGAGTTCAAGAGATTTACAGATTTATATACTATTACAGGATGTTAGATAACACCAGCAGATTTTGTTAGTTCGGGTGAGATTCGGCCACAGCTAATTCGCTCAGGGCCAATTGCTGGCGATCTCCTGGATTTGCTTCCACTTGTGTTTGTCGAAATCTTCGAGCGATTTCAGTTTCATATCCGAAATTCCGAATCGGGGATCATCAAAGATCACTCGGTCCGGAACTGCAACCGCAAGCATGCGTGCTGCCTTTACTGCGATGATGCCAAGAACAGAGTCTTCGAAGGCCACACAGTGCTGCGGCTTTACATCCAGGTCCTGTGCCACTCTCAGGTAAACCTCAGGGTGGGGTTTTGAATGTTCCAGCTCCGACGCGGACCTGATGGATTGAAATATACCTGCTATACCAAGACGCTCCTGTACGGCGCGGATGAGTTCACCATCCGATGCAGTGGCAAGACCAATCTTTACATCCTGCTCTTTTACCATTTCCAGGACCTTCATGGCTCCTGGTTTGGCCTGTGCCTTTTGTGAAATCAAGTCCCTGACCCGGGAATGAATCAATCTTGACACCTCTTGCCTTGTGGGCCCATTCCACGGTTTTTGTCCATAGCGAAATTCCACCACTTCATCCAGGCCCATTCCCACAGTTTGTCGGCAGGAGTCTTCATCCAGATTTATGCCCACCGAGCCGAACACCTCTATCTCCGCCTGGGTCCACAGAGGCTCCGAGTCTACCAGCAGGCCATCCATGTCGAAGATTGCAGCTTGAATTGGGCTTGATGGTGTCATGATTCGCAAGAACCTCTATCCCGGTCAACCTCGGTTACTTCTTCCTCTTTTTTTTCATTTTCGTTTTTTTATTTCTCTTCTTATTTTTCTTTTTCTTCTTTTTATTATTGCTCTTTGCGTGTTTCTTACCGCTATTGGATGGTTTTGATTTCAACTGGGAAAATGATCCCACCATCCTGTAGAGTCTCTTTGCAAGCCCTTTTCCGCCCGGACCCAGGTCGAACTCCTCCCATGGACTTGCCACACCGATACCAGGTATGAACAAAAGGGTGGTAAGGCGCAAGCTGTCTGTCTTTTCCAGCTTTACCACGATCACCGCATCGGTCTTGAAAAGTTTGGCTGCTTTTTGTAGCTGCGCTGATTCTTCGTCTCCTGGCGGGTTTAGTTCTTTTGTCATTTGCCAAAGTGCTTCAGGAGGAGAACCTTCCCACGCAGGGGTAAGCCACGCTTGGATGAGTGCCGGAGGAACGCCGCTGGGAAGGTTTGATGTCCAGGTGCCACGGCCTTCCATCTCCAGACGAACGCAGTGTCGTCCAGGGAAGAGGTTGACGGTTGACAGGGGAGTCTGTCCAAGTTTTTTACCGTCCACGACCACTGTCGCACCCTGGGGCTCGGAAATGACTTTTACCTGGGTAGGGTTTCCTGAAAGTTCCTGCTTGTATGCCAGGGCCAGTGCGTTGTTCTGGTCCTGGCTCAGTTCCAGATCATCTGGCCGACCGAGAGGCGCAAGGGCCGCAAGTTGCCTGAATGCTTTCATGGCATCGTCCTTACGCTCCCTGGATAACAGTGCCAGACCATAAGTGGTGTAGAGGTCTGAAAGAGGCCTAGTGTCGTTTTGTTCAGAACAACACATGTCCCATAGGGAGAGGGCCTGTTCGCACAATTCGAGGGATTTTCCTATGCGCAGGCCGGTCAGAGCGTTCTTTGCTTGTCGTATCCTGTCGGTGAAAATCCGGCAGGCGTTTTCTCTCAGGTGGTTCAGAGAACCCCAGATTCCCCTGCCAACCGAGATACCGTTGGTAACCCTGACCCCGTATTTGCGATGGAGTTGAATGGCGAGGGATGTCAATAGTCCGTCATAGTATTTTGGTGCTACTGTGGATGAAGGAAAGTTCAAAATCAGCACTGACTTGACACTGATCCGGGGCAGTGGCTTTTCATCCTTTTGAACTTGGCCTGAACAGGCAACGGCAAAAATAACCATTGGTAGGACTAGTCTCGAGAATGAAGGTTTGAGCATTTTGTTCCCTCGCTGCTTTGGCGTTCTCAATATACATTAATATTATCCCATAACTTATTAGCCATTGGAGTTCGATGCAAATTGTTCCATCCTGTCGATGAAGAAAATTGAAAAATGGATTTTAGTCTTGCTGAACAAAATGGTATACATACATCAGGGTATACGAAGGAGTATGCTTTACATCTACCCAGGCAGTGGGAGAATGGGAGATTTTCATGAGGTCAGATATGACGGCAAGAGCGAATGAACTGTTGACCTGTTTGTTCGTTTTCATCTTTTTGTGCTTTTCCTCTTCCTCTGTTGCAGCCGAGGTGAAAAAAACAAGGCCTGTTCCTGCCAGGATAACACCCGCCATCATGCCGTTATGGAGTGACGGGCCTGTGGGAAAGGAGTTGGGATTTGGCATAGTGGACCGGGCAGGGGCTATTTTGTTGTCCACCGGAGAATACAACCATATTCACATCAAGCAGATCCTAAGCGCCGCGCGGCGACATGGTTGGACCCTCAAGGAACTTTCGACCAATTCCGTGGCGAAAAAAATGGCGGCTATCCTGGGAGCCGGGCTGGTGGTAGTGGGCAGACTGAGTCCTGGTGGAGACGATGGGTTCAAGTTGTCCCTGATGATTGAAGACCTTCGCACGTCCAAATCCAAGCACACGGAGATTCTTCTTCCAAAAGATATTGCTGCATCTGTGGTCGAAGGCTCTATGGCAGTGGCTTCTTTGGTGGCTTCTATAGATTCTGTAAGCGTGCCGCGATCCGACAATGCCCATCCTGACTGCGATTTATCCAAGGCCATGAGCGCCTATCTTGCTTGCGCCTCAGTCCTGATAGAGCAGCCCATGGGACTTCGCAAGTCACATACCGTAAATCCGGCAAGGCTCAAAGGCGCGAGGAAAAAATGCGAGATGGCTGTAAAGTTCGACCCTCACTTCGGTGCGGCGTGGGCACTTTTGAGCCTGACTCATTCCATGGCCCTCGATGGTGAGCAAGCAGCAAAGGCTTTAGTCCAGGCGAACAAGACTCGTGGTTACCTTCCATTCGACACCCTGGCCTCATATTGGTTGGCCACCAGGTTCGGATCATCAGCGAAGGGGGCGGAGGTTTTACGTGATGCGGTGGGTAAGTATCCCGGGGCTTTGATTTTCAGAACTTATCTCGGGGAGCACTTGAATATCACGCACAAGTACTCTAACGCTTTGGATGTATGGGAGAGCTACCTGGACATAGTTCCCCACAGCCCTTATGCCATCGCCCAGAAAGCCTATTCTCTTGCACGTCTGGGTAAGTTGAATGAGGCTATTTCGTTGACCCGCAAGGCTGTTGAAATGGATAAAGACAGCCTGGAGTTGAAACTGGAGCTTGCCAGCCGCTTGGTGGATGCTGGAGATCTAAAGGAAGCCGAAAGGATTCTCTTGCCATTGGCCGGGCATGCAAGGGTTTATGGAGAGCTTCTTTTGAGACTGGGATACATATATCTTTTGGAGAAGAAGGATACCAAGGCGGAGAAATGGTTCAACAAGGCACTCGATTTGGCCAAGGGTCCCAACGAGTGGCGGACTCGGGGCAGAACCCATTATGACCTGGCAATCGTATACGTGCGAAAAGGCAAGTTGACTGAAGCTGAAAGACATCTTTTGGACGCGGCAAAAGAAGGCTTTTTGATGAGAGACATCCTAAAGACCAATCCGGAGCTTCAGGTGCTGGCAAACAGGAGCAAGGTGAGGCACTTGTTTCACAATCCTGACCTAAAGCTCAAGAGCAATATTTTCAGCACGAGTCCGTTTCCCCTCAACGACGCAGGCGGAGTGGAGCCTGATGCAAAGAGAACCGCCATTACAGGGTTTACTTTCTGAGAGGCGAGTTTACCGAAACCTTCCGGCCTTTCGGTTTGGACTCAGTGGTATCGAGATTCCGAGGTTGTTTTGTTGTGTGCTTTGGTATGCTTTGTGGGTCCAAGCTGCCTAGTCATCCATGAAACCTGACCTGGCCCAAGTCAATGCTTGTTCATACACTGCGGGCACATATATTTCGTCCAAACCGAGAAGGTGTGCCAAAGATGAAAATTGTTCCCACTTTCCTTGCTCATAAGCATAGCACAGATTCAGCAGCGCGCCTGGTTTACCTTGTTGGGTAAGCAAAGCGTCTTTTATGTCAGGTGAAAGAGGCATGCTCTCCAAGACGTCCTGCATGGGCTGGTCCAGGATTGCGTCCAGTAGAGAAAATAGGCCCATGAGAAAAAGGTCCTGGCTCCGATTTTCCATAGAGCATAGAGGTGCGAGACCTTCGAGGAATTTCGCACGAAAAATAGCCTGGAGAAGGATTGCTTCCGGTTTGTTTTCAACCAGGCCTGCCAGTATGACCAGTGATGCCCATTTGCGAACTTCCAGTTCCCCCAACAAGGTCAGAGCGTGGCGCACTGAGCGAACTTCTATGGGAAGAGCAAAAAACGCCGAGTTGATGTATCTCAGAAGCTTGTATGAAAGACCGACGTTTCGTCTTAGCAGTCGTTCCATCTTGTCCAGGTCCAGCTCGGGATTTTGCAGTTGCCGAAGCAGCTCGAGCTGATCGAGTTTACTCGTTGGAATATCTCGATGGGTAAGTATTTCGGGACGTGCGAAAAAATATCCCTGGAACAGACTGTATCCCATCTGTTGGGTTTTTTTGAATTCTTCGATATTTTCGACTTTTTCCGCCAGGGCGGTGATTCCGCGATCTCCGCAAATTTGAGCTAACTTGCGTTGATATTGATCGTCGGTGGCCAGGATATCTACCTTGATAACGTCTGCCAACTCCATCAGTGGTTCATATTGCCGTGCATAGACGAAATCATCCAGGGCCATGCGAAAGCCTGCATTTTTCCATCGCCGACATGCAGCTAATACCTGTTCATCAGGTTCCACAGTCTCCAAGACTTCGATGACCGTGTGATCAGGAGGCAGGACACCTATGCTGTCACCAAGGAGGATGGACCTGGTGGCATTTACAAAGACCATGCGACCATCTGTAAGAGCATCCCAATCAAAGGTAAAGGCAGCGGATGCCACGGTGGAAGCGGACGCCTGGTCTGGATTGTTGGAAGTGAAAAAATTTTGGTAGGAATCGCGAAACAAAAGCTCGTACCCATATAGATTTTGTTTGAGATCAAGAATGGGTTGACGGGCGATGAAAACTTGCATGCTTCCCTCCCAAACTCCTGTATCGGATCGTATCGCGCCAACTGTAGTTCAATAAATTGATTTTTTCTGTGTCTTGACCTTCAACCTATTTGGGATATTATTGGGTGACGTTGAATTTGGGAAGGGAAGAAAATGAGTTATTCATTGTCCAAGAATGCAAAAAAGATTGTCGTTGGACTTGTCTTGTACGTTTTCGCTATTGCAGGTTGTGCAGGCAAGCAACCCGTCCTAAGGACAGATGAAGCCATTCCCTCGTCGGTCGCAGAACTGGACGAAGCAACAGACTTGGTATCGCGTAGGCATGTGAGCAATTTCAAGCTTTGTGTACAGAGATCCAAACTGGTGGACGACTCGGATTTGGAGTCCCATCCCATGTTGCTCGTGTTCACCATAAAGCCAGACGGCAAAGCAGAGCATGTAAAGATCATTAGTGAACAATTCAAGGGTTCTGCATTCGCCTCATGCGTAAAACGAATACTCACCTGGATCTATTTCCCCACCCAAGGTGACGAGTCTCGCCAGGTCAGGTTGCAACTGTGGCTGGACGAGGATGACCCTTTGCACCTCAAGAAATAAAAAAAGTCGCGGTTGGAAAAATACGGACTGGTCGTTTTACATCCCCTCGATGGCTTTGATGAGTTCATCAGATGCCTTGTCTGTACCTTTTTCCTTGCGAATGATGATTTCCATGGCCTGTCTGCGAATAACCCCCCCTTCGTGGTGGTTGCGCAACAGCGAGTCCACTTTGCGAGTGTAATCGTTTTGGACGATCTTCTGTGCTTGTTGCGTTGACTGGCACTCGAAAACCGAGATTCGAAATCTGGATTCCATGGCATCGGATGGTCCCTTTTGAGCCAGGTATTCAAACGGTTTACATCCATGCTTGGTGGAAACGGGGTTTTCCTTGACAACCATGAATCCCAGGTTTTGCAAGGCCCAAAAAACGTCCGTTGCCACCTGTAACTTGCTATTGTCAGGTCGAACCGAAGGCTCGGATGCCTTTTTGTCACATGCTTGAATCAATGAAATCGTCAAGCAGAACAAAATGCAGGTATTACTCCTGGTTGCATGGCGGAACATTTGAGACTCCCAAAGTTTTTCTATAGTCGGTAACAGTTATACGAGATTGCCGCCAGGCAAGTTATTCCAGGACCTGGCCGAAAGGAGCGTCGATTTCTCTGGGTTCATCCATGGTCTCACCTTCATGAAATACATAGTGGCCTTCCCCCATCAGCAAAATCAACGCTCCTTTCGGCCAGGTCCTGGAATAACTTGCCTG